>CAJXIS010000058.1 GCA_913054115.1 uncultured Acidimicrobiaceae bacterium
CGGCAGCCTGCCCGACGACTTCACCCACGTCGTGCACTTCGCCGCATGGATGGGCCCCCGTCCCGACCACGACCGGGCATTGCGGGCCAACGCCGAGGCGACCGGCCTCCTGATGCAGCACTGCCGGTCGGCCGAGGCGTTCCTCGTGGCATCGACCAACTCGGTATACCGCCCCAACGACGACCCGATGCACCAGTACGTCGAGGGCGATCCGCTGGGCGACCCGACCTCGCCGTTCAGCCCCACCTACTCGATGTCGAAAAACGCCCAGGAGGCCGTGGCCCGCACCATGGCCAGGGCACTCGGACTGCGCACCACCATCGCCCGCATCAACGCCAGCTACGGGCCCAACGGCGGCCTGCCCGCCTACCACGGCGACTGGGTGGCCGCCGGCCAACCGGTCCACCTGCGGGCGCCAGGCCCGAACGCCTACAGCCCGATCCACGAGGACGACCTGGGCGCCCAGGTGGCACCGCTGCTCGACGCTGCCTCGACACCCGCCACGATCGTGAACTGGTGTGGCGACGAGGTCGTGACCGCCGAGGAGTGGTGCGCCCTGTTCGGCGAGTGCCTCGGGGTCGAACCCGAACTGGTCTACGGCGAAGTGCCCGGCAGCCAGCCCGGCAGCGCCGCCGACCCGACCCGCCGCCTCGAACTCACGGGCCCGTGCACGGTCCCGTGGCGCGACGGCATGGCGTCGATGCTCGAGGCGCGCAGCGCCGGTTCCTGACCCTCCGAGGGTCTCAGGCAGCCGAGAAGGCGCACGGCAGGTGCTTGACGCCGTTCACGAAGTTGGCCCGCAGCCGGTCGGGCTCGGCCGTGGCGTGGATGTCCGGGTACCTCGAGAGAAGGTGCCGGTAGAGCACCGAGATCTCCCGCCGGGCCAGGTGGGCGCCGAGGCAGAAGTGCGGGCCGGGGCCGCCGAAGCCGATATGGGGGTTGGGGTCCCGGGTGACGTCGAAGCGGTCGGGGTCGTCGAACACGGCCTCGTCCCGGTTGGCCGAGTTGTACCAGAGCACCACCTTGTCGCCTGCCGAGAACTCGTGGTCGCCGAGCACCACGCCGTCGGTGGTCACCGTGCGCCGGAAGTGGATGACCGGGCTCGACATGCGGACGATCTCCTCGACGGCACCCGGCGTCACGCCGTCGATGTCGGCCAACCAGCGCCTGCGCTGTTCGGGGTTCGCCGTCAGCTCCACGAGCCCCCAGGTGATGGCGTTGCGGGTCGTCTCGTTGCCGGCCACGCACAGCAGCACGAAGAACGAGGCCAGCTCCTCGGGCGTGAGCCGCTCGCCGTCGACCTCGGCGTTCACCAGCACGGAGGTCAGGTCCTCGCCGTCGCCGCCACGGCGTTCGTCGGCGGTCCGGTTCATGATCTCGGCGAGTCCGGCTCCGGCGCCGAGCAGCGCTGCCAACGGCTCGGTCCCCTCGTCGATGTACTCGGGATCGCCCTGGCTCAGCACGATGTTCGACATGTGGAACACCTCGTCGTGCAGGTCGGGATCGATGCCCATCATCTCGCAGATGATGACGAGCGGCAGCCGGGCCGCCACCTCGGTCACGAAATCGCACTCGCCCCGGTCGGCGAGGTGGTCGAGGATCTCGGCGGAGGTCCGTTCGACCTCGGCCTCGAGGCGCTGCACCATGCGGGGGGTGAAGCCGGCCGACACGATGCGGCGCAGCCGGGCGTGGCGGGGGTCGTCCAAGCTGATCATGGACCCGAAGAACTCCCGGAACTCGGGCGGCAGGTCGGGGATGTTGGTGCCCTCGCCCGAGCAGAACCACTCGGGGTGGCGGCTGGCCTCGACGACGTCGGCGTGGCGGGTGACGGCCCAGTAGCCGGGGCCTGCGGGAATGTACTCACCGAAGTCGGCCTCGGCGAAGAAGCGGATGGGATCCTCGCGTCGGAGGGTGGCGAAGGCGGCCTCCCGGTCCGCCATCGGCAGCGTCCAGAAGCCCTCGATGTCGGAGAGGTCGATGTCGTCGAGTCGCATGGCACGACGGTAGGTCGTCCCCTGCCCACTGGCCGAGCCGGAACCGGCCGCCACTAGGTTCGCCGACCATGGAGTCACACGAACTCGGTGCAGTCGAGCTGAGAGCCCTGGCCGACCGGGTCGCCATCGAGGACCTGCTCACCCACTACGCCCACGCCGTCGACCGGCACGACTGGGACCTCTACCGCAGCGTCTTCACCCCCGACGCCCACATCGACTACACGTCGGCCGGCGGCATCGCCGGAACCCTCGACGAGGCCGTCGCGTTCCTCGCCGAGACCATGCCGATGTTCGAGATGACCCAGCACCTCGTCAGCAACATCGACGTGCGGATCGACGGCGACACGGCGACCGTGTCGGCCATGTTCAACAACCCGATGCGGCTGCCGGGCGGCGAGGTCTGGTTCACCGGCGGCTGGTACCACCACGACCTGGTCCGCACGGACGGGGGCTGGCGCAGCCGCAACCTGCGCGAGGAGTCCGCCTGGTTCGACCGGGCGCCCTTCTGACCCGCCCTCGCTTCTGACCCGCCCTCGCTTCTGACCCGCCCTCGCTTCTGACCCGCCCTCCCGACTAGTTTCCCGCCATGCCCGGACCCCTCGACGGCATCCGCATCGTCGATTTCTCCGTCGCCCTCACCGGGCCGCTGGCCGCCGGCATGCTCGTCGACCAGGGAGCCGACTGCATCAAGGTCGAGCAGTCCCCGATCGGCGACCTGGTGCGCTGGCTCGGCACGTCGGTCGAAGACATCTCCTCGATGTTCCAGATCGCCAACCGGGGCAAGCGGTCGGCCACGATCGACCTCCGGCAGGACGAGGGACGGGCTATCGCCCTCGACCTCGTCGCCGGAGCCGACGTGGTCGTCCAGAACTTCCGCCCGGGGGTGGCCGAGCGACTCGGCATCGCCTACGCGGACGTCGTCACCGTCGCACCCGACGTCGTCTACGCAGACATCACCGGCTTCGGCCCGACCGGCCCTGCCAGCGCCCGACGCGTCTACGACACCGCCATCCAGGCCGCCTCGGGCTTCGCCGCCAGCCAGACCGGCATCACCGACGACCAGCCGAAACTGCTCAAGCAACTGGTCGCCGACAAGGTCACCGCCTACACGGCCTGCCAGGCGATCACCGCCGCCCTCCTCGCCCGCGAGCGGGGCCACGGCGGCCAACACCTCGAACTCTCGATGCTGGACGCCTGCATCGCCTTCCTGTTCGTGGACGCGGCCGACCACGAGGTCCTGCTCGACGGCGACCACTCGGGTCCCCAGTGCGTCGCCGCCAACAACACGCCGCTCGAGCTCGCCGACGGCTTCGCTGCCATCGCGGTGCCCGGCGACACCGAGTTCCACGGAGTCGCCGCCGTGTTCGGCATCGACACCTCCGACCCCGACCTGGCCACCATCCGGGACCGCGTGCGCCACCCCGACAAGACCCGTGCGATCCACAAGGCGGTCCGCGAGGCATCTCCGACGACGACGGTCGCCGAGGCAGAGGTCGCCCTCGAAGCCAACGGCGTGCCGTTCGGCATCGTGCGCGACATCCACGAGGTCGCCGACGACCCCCAGGTGGTCATCAACGAGTTGTTCGAGGAGCACGTTCACCCCACGGCTGGTCGAGTCCGGCAGCACCGACCGCCCACACGCTTCCACGGCACGCCGACCGAACTCCGGGAGCGCTCGGCGCCGACCCTCGGCCAGCACACCGACGAGGTCGTGGCCGAGACGGGGCGCAGCGACCGGCTCGACGAACTCCGCTCGGCCGGGGTGATCGGATGAGCAGCGCAGGCGACAGCCGGGACCAGCGCCGGTACGACGCATGGGTCCACAGGCACGCCGAGCACGGCACCACCGAGCTGATCCCTGCGGCGACGGTGCTGGTCCTGCAGGACGGCACCGACGGCCTCGAGGTACTCATGTTGCGCAAGAACTCGAAGATCGCCTTCGGGGGCATGTGGGTGTTTCCGGGTGGCCGAATCGACGACGAGGACACGGTTCGCGGCGACGACGGCGAGCCCGACGAGCTGGCGACGGCTGCACGGGCGGCCGTGCGCGAGGCGGCCGAGGAGGCCCGCATCGCTGTCGATCCCGAGGCGCTGGTGTGGTTCTCGCACTGGGTGCCCCCGCCCATCACGCCCAAGCGCTTCTCGACGTTCTTCTTCGCCACCCGGGCGGCCGAGGGGCCGGGCGGGGTCGTGGAGATCGACGACGGTGAGATCGTGGACCATGCCTGGATGACCCCCGCCGGGGCGATGGCACGCCGCGACGCCGGCGAGATCGAGTTGGCGCCACCCACCTGGGTGAGCCTGAACCTGCTGTCGAACTGGTCGAGCTCAGACGACGCCCTCGGGGCGCTGGCCGCCCTGGACCCGGAGTTCTACGAGACACACATCGGCCGATCGGAAAGCGGCGCCGTGGCGATGTGGGCCGGCGACGCCGGCTACGAGTCCGGCGACCCGTCGCAGGACGGCCCCCGGCACCGGCTCACCATGCGAGACGGCAGCTACGCCTTCGAGCGCACCGGCTGCTGAGCCGCACGGCCCTACCATCTCCAGGGTGAGCACGCCTTCCCTCCTCGGACTGAGCACCGCCGAGGTCGCCCAGCGCGTGGCCGACGGTCGGGTCAACGACGTGCCCGACGCCCCGGTGCGCACGACCCGACAGATTCTGCAGGCCAACGTGCTGACGCCGGTGAACGCCATCATGGGCACGCTGCTGGTGCTGATCCTGGTGGCGGGGCACCCCAGCGATGCCCTGTTCGCCGGCGTGATCGTCTCGAACAGCGTGATCGGGGTGGTCCAGGAAATCCGGGCCCGCCGCACCCTGGCCGCCCTGGCCGTGCTGTCGGCGCCGAAGGCCCGGGTGGTCCGCGACGGGGCCACGACCGAGGTCGGCGTGTCGGTGGTGGTGGCCGACGACCTCCTCGAGTTGTCGCCGGGCGACCAGGTCGTCGTGGACGGCGAGATCGTCGCCAGCCATGGCCTGTCCATGGACGAGTCGCTGTTGACCGGCGAGGCGGACGCCGTCGACAAGGCGGTCGGCGACGAGGTGCTGTCCGGCAGCTTCGTGTCGTCGGGGTCCGGCCACATGCGGGCGACCCGGATCGGCGCCGACGCCTATGCCGCCTCCCTGGCCGACGAGGCCCGCCGCTTCTCCCTCGCCAGGAGCGAGCTCCGCAGCGGCGTGAACCTGATCCTGCGGTGGCTCACCGTCATCATTCCGCCCGCCTCGCTGCTGCTGCTCGCCCGCCTCCTCGTCGAAGAGGACCTCTGGCAGGAGGCGCTGCGCGGCACGGTCGCCGCTGCGGTGGCAATGGTCCCCGATGGCCTGGTGCTGCTGACCAGCCTGTCGTTCATCGTCGGCGTGGTCGCCCTGGCCCGACGACAGGCCCTGGCCAAGGAGCTGGCGTCGGTCGAACTGCTGGCCCGGGTCGACGTCCTGTGCCTCGACAAGACCGGAACCATCACCACCGGTGAGATCTCGTTCGCCGGACTGGAGCCTCTGGGCGATACGACCGAAGAGGTGGCCGCGGCGGCATTGGGCGCCATGGCCGCTGCCGAGCCCAGCCCCAATCCCACGCTGGCCGCCATTGCCGCCTCCCACCCCGACCCCGGCTGGCAGGTCGACGACACCCTCCCCTTCTCGTCGGCCCGCAAGTGGGCCGCCGCCGCCTTCACCGGACGGGGGCTCCACCACCTCGGCGCCCCCGACGTCCTGCTGCCCGGCGACGAACAGGTCCTGGCCCGGGTCACCGCCCACGCCGAGGAGGGTCGTCGGGTACTGGTCCTCACCCGCACCGAAGGCGCCCTCCACGACATCGAGTCGCTCCCGGCCGAACGGCGCCCGGTCGCCCTCGTGCTGCTCGAGGACACCGTCAAGCCCGACGTCCCGGAGATCCTCGGCTACTTCGTCGCACAGGGCATCGAACTCAAGGTCATCTCCGGCGACCATCCTGCGACCGTGGCGGCCGTGGCGAGACGGGCCGGCGTGCCCGACGCCGATACCGGAATCGACGCCCGAACGCTCCCCGACGACCCGGACGAACTCGCCGACCTGCTCGACGAGCAGGCGGTGTTCGGCCGGGTCACCCCCCACCAGAAGCGGGCGATGGTCCAGGCACTGCAGTCGCACGGGCACACGGTCGCCATGACCGGCGACGGCGTCAACGACGTGCTGGCCCTCAAGGAGGCCGACATGGGGATCGCCATGGGGTCCGGCAGCGAGGCCACCCGCGCCGTCGCCCAGTTGGTGCTCCTCGACGACCGGTTCGGAACCCTGCCCCGGGTGCTCGACGAGGGGCGTCGGGTCATCAACAACATCGAGCGGGTCGCCAACCTGTTCATCACCAAGGCCGCCTACGCCGTGCTGCTCACCGCCCTGGTTGGCCTGCTCGGGACGCCCTTCCCGTTCCTCCCCAAGCAGCTCACGCTGATCGGCACGGTATCGATCGGCGTGCCGGGCTTCTTCCTCGCCCTCGCCCCCGACACCTCGCTGGTCCGGCCGGGATTCCTGCCCAGGGTGCTGCGCTTCTCGCTGCCTGCCGGGGTGGTAGCAGCCATCGCCACCTTCGCCTGTTACGAGTCGGTCCGTGCCAGTGACGCCAGCCTCGCCGAGGCCAGAACCTCTGCCACGATGACCCTGCTGGCGCTCGGCCTCGTCATCCTCCTGTCGATCAGCCGGCCGCTCCGACCGTGGAAGCTGGGACTTGCGTCGGCCATGGCCTGCTCCTACGTGCTCGTCATGGTGCTCGAGGCGGGGCGCGACTTCTTCGAACTCGACTCCCCACCGACCGCCGCCTGGATCATCTCGGCGGTCTGCGTGGTGGTCGGCGGCTTCGCCATCGCCATGGCTCCCCGGTTGACCGACCGCCACATCGGCTAGCGTTCGGCCGACGAACGGCCACGAGGGAGCGAACATGCCGGACACCGATCAGGGGCTCTTCGCCACCGCACTGGCACAGTTCGAGCGCGGTGCCGAGCTGGTGGGCATGTCCGCCGACCTTCGGTCGATCATCTCGCAGCCCAAGAACGAGATCATCGTCAACTTCCCCGTCCGCATGACCGACGGGGGCTTCCGGGTCTTCCGCGGGTACCGCATCCAACACAGCAACCTGCTGGGCCCCTACAAGGGCGGCGTCCGGTTCCATCCGGCGGTCGACCTCGACGAGGTCAAGGCACTCGCCTCCTGGATGACCTGGAAGTCGGCCCTGTGCGACATCCCGTTCGGTGGCGCCAAGGGCGGCATCGCCTTCGACCCCCACGCCCACGACCAGGACGAGCTCGAGCGGATCGTCCGCCGGTTCACGCACAGCCTCGGCGGCAACATCGGTCCCGACCACGACATCCCGGCACCGGACCTCGGCTCGAACGCCCAGACCATGGTCTGGATGATGGACACCTACGCCAACTCGACCGGCGCCACCGAGCGCCAGAACGTGAAGAGGTTCGTCACCGGCAAGACGCTCGAGACCGGTGGCAGTCCCGGACGCGAGAAGGCCACGGGCCAGGGCGTGGTGTTCTGCCTGCAGCACTGGGCCGACGAGGTGGGCTTCGACCTGTCGGGCGCCTCGGTCTCGATCCAGGGCTGGGGCAACGTCGGCAGCGCCACCGGCCGGATCCTCCAGGTGCACGGTGCCAGGGTGACCGCCGTGGCCGACCACGCCGGCGCCATCGCCGACGAGGACGGCATCGACGCCTTCGACCTCACCGACTGGGTGCAGGAGCACGGCAGCGTGGCGGGCTTCCCCGGCGCCGGTTGGATCGAGAACGAGGACTTCTGGTCGGCCGACGTCGACATGCTCATCCCGGCCGCCATCGAGAACCAGGTGCGTGCCGACAACGCCCCCAAGATCCGGGCCAAGGTCATCGTCGAGGCCGCCAACGGGCCGACGACCCTCGAGGCCGAGAAATTGCTCACGGACCGCGGCGTCGAGATCCTCCCCGACATCCTCGTGAACGCAGGCGGTGTCATCGTCTCGTACTTCGAGTGGGTGCAGAACCGCTCGGCGCAGCGCTGGTCGCTCGACGACGTCGACCACAAGTTGCGGGACGTGCTCTGGAAGGCCTGCGACGCGGTCGTCGAGGCCCAGAAGGAGTTCGGGACGAAGTCCCGCCGGGATGCCGCCTACGCCGTGGCCCTCGGTCGGCTCCAGACCGTCTACCAGCAGCGCGGCATCTTCCCCTGATCCGGGCGGGTTCGCCGCCCATTGCTACGGTCGGCCACATGGGCACCCGGACGCTGCTGTGTGGCGTCGGCGGCCTGTCCGACGACCTGGGCACCCGACTCCGCACTCGCGGCCACGTGGTCGGGTCCGTCGATCCGTCGTTGCTGGTCGTCCGGTCCGATGCCGGTGCGGCCGTCGATGCTGTCGCCGCTTCGCTCGGGGCCTTCGACCTCGTCGTCCATGTGTTGGCGGCGCCCGACGGGCCGACCCCTCTCGTCGATCTCGCGACCGGTGCCTGGGTGGCGGCCTGTGAGGACCCGATGGTTGGTGCCCTCCACCTGCTCCAGGCCTGTCGACCCCATCTCGGCTCCGGCAGCCGGGTCGTCCATGTCGTGCCCACATCGGCCATGGGCGGCGCCCCGGGGTTCGCCGCCACCGCAACGGCCGCCGAGGGCATCCGGGCGCTGAACAAAAGCGTCGCCCGCCAGTGGGGTCCAGACGGGATCACGACCACGGTGGTCGCCGTCGCCCCGGAACTGCTGCTCGGCCCGGCGGCGAGTTCATCGGGTGGCGCCCTCAGCGGCCCGGCGCTGGGGCACACCGGCCGAGTGGACGACCTGGCGGGGATCATCGACGTGCTCACCTCACCCGATGCCGCCTTCACGACCGGTTCGACGATCGTCGCCGACGGCGGCACCTGGATGGCGCCGTGAGCACGGACCGCTCCGTGGGGCTGCTCGAAGGCAGGGTGGCGCTGGTCACGGGCGGCGCAGCCGGTATCGGCCTCGGCATCGCCACGGCGATGGCGACGGCGGGTGCCGCAGTGGTGCTCGCCGCCCGCCGCCTCGACAATGGCGAGCCGGCCGCCGAGGCACTCCGGACCGAAGGACACCGGGCGCTGTGCGTGCGTTGCGATGTCACCAGCCGGGACGACCTGGCGTCGGCCGTGGCCGCCACGATCGACGAGTTCGGCCGGCTGGACTGCTTCGTCCACAATGCCGTCGGCGGCGCTGCCGCCCCGGGGCCGCTCGAAGACATCGACGACGGCTGGCTGGGACTGTTGGCCACAACGGTTCGGGCCTCGTTCGACGCCGCACAGGTGGCGTACCCGAACCTCGCCGAAGTCAAGGGGTCGTTGCTCCTCCTGACGTCGGCGGCGGGGATGGAGGGCAGCGCCAACCTGCCCGCCTACGCCATGGTCAAGGCATCACAGCGGGCGCTGGCGAAGAGCCTGTCGAGGGAGTGGGGGCCGGACGGCATCCGGGTGAACTGCACCGCACCGGTCGCCCGCACGCCGGCCATGGAG
>CAJXIS010000059.1 GCA_913054115.1 uncultured Acidimicrobiaceae bacterium
AGCCCGTCCATGCCGCCGAGGTCCACGAAGGCACCGAAGTTGACGACGCTGGACACCACGCCCGTCCGGACCTCGCCGGGCCGCAGGTTGTTGAGGAAGTCCTCGCGCTGTTCCTTCTGGGTCTCCTCGAGCCAGGCACGGCGGGAGAGCACCACGTTGTTGCGGTTCTTGTCGAGCTCGATGATCTTGGCCTGGATGGTGGTGTCCATGTAGGGCTGCAGGTCGCGCACGCGACGCAACTCGACGAGGGATGCCGGCAGGAACCCGCGCAGGCCGATATCGACGATCAGGCCGCCCTTGACGACCTCGATCACGGTGCCGTCGACCATGCCGTCGCCTTCCTTGATCTCCTCGATGCGGCCCCAGGCGCGTTCGTACTGGGCACGCTTCTTGGACAGGACGAGGCGCCCCTCGCTGTCCTCGCGGTTGACCACCATGGCCTCGATGCGCTCGCCCACCGAGACGATCTCGCCGGGGTGGACCCCGTTGCGGATCGACAGCTCACGCGGCGGGATGACACCTTCCGACTTGTAGCCGATGTCGAGGAGGACCTCGTCGCGGTCGACCCGGACGACGGTGCCCTCGACGATCTGGCCATCGGCGACATCGACCATCGTGGCCGAGTAGGCGTCTTCCAGAGAGAGTGTTCCGAGGTCGTCGAAGACGATCTCTCGGGGGGTGTACTCGCCGTTCGAATCGAAGGTCCCCATAGGGGGCGATGTGAGGGCGGAATCGGTAGCGGTCAGGTTGGTCACGGTGGCTTTTCTCGGGGGCAGGAATCGGGGACAGGGACAGCACGCACCCGGAGGTGCGGACCGAAAAAGCCTATCCCCAAGCCCGGGAAACCCCTTCGGGGTTCGTGATCACTTCGACCGGGTCGCCAGAAGCAGAAACTCCGGGTGCTCGAGGTCGGGAGGGCGGCGTCCGTAGTCCCCCTGCGTGACCGACCAGATCGCATCGACCGTCAGCCCGACCCGGTCGGCCAGGAGTCGGAGTTCACGGGGCGTGAAGCAACTCGTCCACAGGTCCGTCTCCCGGACGGTGCCCGCCGGATCGCGGATTTCGGTCCGCTCCCGGTTGACGCCCGAATCGACGTCGAAGTCATCGAGCTCGCCGAGGAAGCGCACCTGGAAATAGGCCGAGAACGCACTGAGTGCCAGGCGGCCACCCGGACGGACGGCGGCGGCGATGCGGCCCAGGATGGCCTCGTCGGGATCGAGGAGCGAGGGATCCGCCGCGGGCCCACCGGCGAGGCCGAATGCGCCCTGGCACAGTGAGATGGCGGCGTCGAACTCGGCTTCGTACGCCATCTCCCTGGCGTCACCACAGACGAACGTGGCTCCGGGGGGCGCAGCGGCGACCGCCAGGTCGACGAACGTCCGTGCGACATCGACGCCGACCACCTCGAACCCCCGACGGGCGAGTTCGTGGGCGTGCCGGCCGGGGCCACAGCCCACGTCGAGAATCCTGGCTCCCTCGTCCAGCCCCAGCACCTCGACGAGGAAGTCGACCTCCTGCACCGTTCCGTAGGTGAACGAGTAGCGGAGGTACGCCTCACCCAGATGGTCGGCCACGTCCTCGAACCAGTGGCCCGGCCCGGTGCCGGCGTTCCCGCCCGCGCCTTCGCCCGTGCCTCCGCTCATGCCTTGGCGTCGGCTTCGCCGCCCCCGACCCCGGTCATCCCTTGGCGTCGGCCCAGGTGTCGCCGGTGGCCACGTCGACGGCCAGGTCGACCCGAAGGTCGAAGGCGCCCGACAGGATCTCCGGGACCACACGAACCGCCTCCCCGAGCTCATCGGGAACGACCTCGAGGATGACCTCGTCGTGGACCTGGAGGATCAGCCGACTCTCCATGCCGGTGTCCTCGAGGTGCCGGTCGAGGCGGACCAGCGCCACCTTGAAGATGTCGGCCGCCAGGCCCTGGATGCCGGCGTTCATCGCCTGGCGCTCGCCCGCCTGGCGAATGTTGAAGTTCGGCGACGACAGTTCGGGGATCCGTCGTCGACGACCGAACAGGGTCTCCGTGTAGCCGCGGTCGCGGGCCTCGGCCACGGTGCGCTCCATGTAGTCGCGCACGGCCGGGAAGGCGTCGAAGTAGCTCCCGAGAATCTCGGACGCCTCCTCGACCGGAACCCCGAGCCGTTGCGAGAGACCGTACGCCTCCATGCCGTAGGCCAGCCCGTAAGCCACCATCTTGGCCCGGGACCGCAGCTCGGACGTCACGTCCTGCGGGTCGACACCCCAGGTCCGGGAAGCCACCGCCGTGTGGACGTCGTCCCCGGCCTCGAAGGCGGCGATCAGCCCCGGGTCCTCGGCTAGGTGGGCGATGCACCGCAACTCGATCTGGTTGTAGTCGGCAACGAGGAGCGTGTAGCCCTGTGCCGGCACGAACGCCCGCCGGAACGCCCGACCCGCCTCGGTCCGCACCGGGATGTTGTGGAGGTTCGGGGCGTCGGAGCTGAGGCGCCCGGTGCGGGCGACGGTCTGGTTGAACGTGGCCCGGATCCGATCGCCCTCCCCCACCTCGGCGAGAAGCCCCTCGCCGTAGGTCGACCGCAGCTTCTCGACCTCCCGGTAGGCCAGGAGGCACTCGACGACGGGGTGGTCGTCGCGCAGCCGATCGAGGGTGGCGGCATCGGTGGAGTAGCCGGTCTTCGTCTTCTTGCCGGGCGTCAGGCCGAGCTTGACGAACAGCACCTCCCGGAGCTGCTTGGTGGAGTTGACGTTGAACTCCTCCCCGGCTGCCTCGTGGATGGCGGCACGCAACCTGTCGCAGTCGGCGGTGAGCTGGTCGCGCAGGCGGGTGAGCTCGGGCACGTCGACCCCGACGCCGAGCTCCTCCATCTTCGCCAGCACCCGGACCAGCGGCAGCTCGACGTCGGCGTTGAGCCCTGCGATGCCCTGC
Organism: uncultured Acidimicrobiaceae bacterium; assembly: GCA_913054115.1. GTDB lineage: Bacteria > Actinomycetota > Acidimicrobiia > Acidimicrobiales > MedAcidi-G1 > S20-B6. The sequence goes on from CAJXIS010000059.1 coordinate 2,906, forward strand.
TGGTCGATGGCGTCGAGCATCGGCTCGACCAACAACTCGATCGCCCGTGCCCGCATGGCAGCGGCGTCGGAGCCGTCGACGCTGCCGTCCGGGTCGCCGCCCAGGTCGAGTTGGCCGTCCGGCGTGCCGGACTCCGGAATCCGCCGACCGACATGGCGCTCCAGGAGCTCCTCGAGGCCGAAACGGGGATCGGCCGGATCCAGCAGGTAGGCGGCCAGGCGCGTGTCGGCGACGGGAACGACGGGATCGATGCCCAGTCGGCGGAGCGCCTTGACCAGCGGCTTGCCGTCGTGGAAGGCGACCCCGGGGCCGCCGACGCCCAGGAGGTCTGTGAGCGCGTCGGCGACCGCAGGGTCTTCGATGAGCCCCCGGTCGAGCCAGAGCACCTTGCCGTCACCGGCCGACAGGGCCAGACCATCGAGCAGCCCGTCGCGACCACTCGGGTCGCCACCGTCCAACCCGATCGGGCCCCCGGACAACGCCGCCATGGCGGCAACGGCCGAGGTGGCGTCCTCCGGACGCTCCACCTGCACCTCGAGGGCTTCCCCTTCGGTCCCGGCCGTGTCACCGCCCTCTCCGCCGTCGGCCGTGAAATCCACGCCGAGCAGCTCGCCAAGGCGAACCCGGGCGGTGCGCAACTCCAGGAGGTCGAACAGGCCAACTGCCCGATCGACGTCGACCGGACCCCGCTCGAGGTCGTCGGCCGTCAACCCGAGCGGCACATCGCGCACCAGCTCCATCATCTCGACGTTGAGGCGTACCAGCCCCTCGTTCTCCTCGAGGTTCTGCCGGAGCTTCGGCGTCTGTTCGGCGGTTGCCCCGAAGATCCCATCGAGGCCGCCGTGCGCATTGACCAACTTCGCCGCCGTCTTCTCGCCCACCCCCGGGACACCAGGCAGGTTGTCCGAAGGGTCGCCCCTGAGGGCGGCGTAGAGCACATAGTCCACGGGACGGACCCCGGTGCGCTCCTCGATGCCGGCCTCGTCGTAGAGGGCGTAGTCGGAGACGCCCCGCATGTTGTAGAGCACGCGGACGTGGGGGTCCTCGACCAGCTGATAGCTGTCGCGGTCACCGGTGACGATGATCGCATCCCGTCCGGCATCCCGGGCAGTGGTGGCGAGGGTGGCCAGAACGTCGTCGGCTTCGAAGCCCTCCGCATCGACCACCCGCAAACCCAGCGCCTCGACCAGGTCGCGGACCAGGGCCAACTGCTCGTACAGGATGTCGGGCTGCTTCTCCCGATTGGCCTTGTAGGAGGCCAGGCGCTCATGTCGAAAGGTGCCACCCGGCAGGTCGAAGGCCACGGCGACCCCGTCGGGCTCGTGCTCCCGGAGCAGGGTCACCAGCATGGCGCAGAAGCCGGTGACCGCGTTCGTGACCTGCCCCGAGGCCGTCATGAGATCGGTGGGAAGGGCGAAGAATGCCCGGTAGGTCAGGGAGTTGCCGTCGATGAGGAGCAGCGGTCGAGGCACGTCGCCGACCCTACTCCGGGGCACGGACGGACCCGGATCAGGATTCGGGGCGGCGCCCGTCGTCCAGCACCTGTCTCGCCACATCGGCCATGCTGGCCCGCTCGTTCATGGCGACCTGCTGGATGAAGCGGAAGGCATCGGCCTCGGTGAGGCCTGCCTCGTCCATCAGGGCCCCCCGGGCACGGTCGATCAGCTTGCGGGCCTCGAGGCGGTCGGCGAGCGTCTGCGCCTGGTCGGTGAGTGCCCGCATCTCACGGTGCCGGGCAAGGGCGATCTCGACGGCGGGAACCAGCTCGCTGCGCTGGAACGGCTTGACGAGGTAGGCCAGCGCCCCGGCTTCGATGGCCTGGTCGATGAGGTCACGCTGGCTGAACGCCGTGAGGATCACCACGGCAGCGTCATGCGTCGCGGCGATGTGCCGGGCGACCTCGATGCCGTCCATGCCCGGCATCTTGATGTCGAGGATGACCACATCGGGATTGGTGGCGGCAACCAGCTCGAGCATCTCGTCACCCCGTCCGGTGTCACCGACGACGGTGTAGCCCTCCTCCTCGAGGGTCTCCCGCAGGTCGAGGCGGATGATCGCCTCGTCCTCGGCAAGGGCGACCCGGACCTCCTCGACCATCTCAGCCCTCCACGGTCATCCGGCCGAGCAACTCGTCCTGGGTCATCTCGAGCCGGAGGACCTCGGCCAGGAGATCCTCGTGGTGACGGGCCATGGCATGTACCTGGCGTTCGGCTTCCCGACGCCCGCGCTCGGACAACGGGGTCTCGGCGACGAGGTGGCGCACCCTGGCGTCATCGGCCTCGTCGGCGAAGTGGGCGAGTTGCTCCTCGGTGACGGCCACGTCGGCACGCAGGCGCCGCAGCCGGTCACCGATCTCGCGCAACCGTCGTTCGATCAGGGGTCGTGCCATGGGCCGGGAAGTCTACGCGGGAGCGTGCCGCAGGCGGACCCGGGCGAATCCAAGGCGTTTCTCGGAGAATTCCGGCGATTTCCGACCGAAGACGGGGGAAGCGCGTGCCCGGGGCGGGACTCGAACCCGCAAGGCCTTTCGGCCAGAGGATTTTGAGTCCTCCGCGTCTGCCAGTTTCGCCACCCGGGCGCGGCGGGCAGCCTAGCGATACGGCCTACGCACCACGGCGTGGACGAAACGACCAGATGACCTCCGCTGGTCTGGCCACGAGATGGCGTTCGGTGGGCCAGACTGGCGCCGGGCCGCTATGGCCTTGGCGCCACAGCCGGCGCAGGAGGAACCCTTCCATGATCGTCTTCACCTACTCGGGCCAGGGCAGCCAACAGCCCGGCATGGGCGCGGCATGGCAGGAACACCCCTCATGGGAACTCGTCGAGGAGGCATCCGAGGAAGCCGGGCGCGACATCGCCCACCTCCTGCTCGAAGCGGACGCCGACGAACTCCGCCAGACCCGCAATGCACAGTTGGCGACCTTCGTGACGAGCATGGTCATCCTCGACGCCGTCGAGCGGCTGGGCGTCGATGCTGCCGGCCATGCCGGACACAGCCTCGGCGAGTACAGCGCCCTGACCGCCGCCGGCGTCCTCGACTTCGGTGGGGCGGTCGGCCTCGTGGTCGAACGTGGCGAGGCGATGCAGGCGGCAGCAGGCGATCGGACCGGCACCATGGCCGCTGTCCTCGGACTCGACGACGAGGGGGTCGAGGCGGCCTGCGAGGCGACGGCCGGCGACGTGTGGGTGGCCAACTTCAACGCCCCCGGTCAGGTCGTGATCGCCGGTGACCCCGACGCGATCAGCGCTGCCGGCGAAGCCGCCAGGGAGGCGGGCGCCAAGCGGGTGACCGGCCTCGAGGTCTCGGGTGCCTTCCACACGCCCTTCATGGCCGCCGCCGGCGACCGCCTGCGGGCCGCCGTCGAGGCCGCCGATGTCCGTCGCCCCGAGGGGATCGTCGTGGCCAACGTGGATGCCCTCGAACACGATGATCCCGAGGCATGGCGCAGCCTCCTCAATGCCCAGTTGACCAGACCGGTTCGTTGGCACCAGTCACTGCAGCGGCTCTCGGAGCTGGGCTTCACCACCTTCGTCGAACTCGGCCCGGGCAGCATCCTCACCGGCCTCGTCAAACGAACGCTCAAGAAGGCGAAGCGCCTCACGGTCAACACACCGGACGACCTCGACCGGCTCCTCGAGGAACTGGCGACCGCTCCCGAGGCAGCCCCACCCGTGCATCACGAGGGGGAGCACCTCTTCGCCACCGAACGACTGGTGGTGAGCCCCTGCGCAGGCGTGTTCACCCCGGTCGAGGACCTCGGCGTCGGCGGCACGGTGGCAACCGGGCAGTTGCTCGGCAGGATCGGGAGCGAGGAGGTCCGCTCGCCGTTCGCCGGACTGCTCATGGGCTGGCTGGCCCTCGACACCGAGCGGGTGACCTCGAGCCAACCCATCGCCTGGCTGCAGGTCCCCTGACGGCACGCTCGCCTACCTCGACCGCCTGTTCCACTTCATCGACGAGACACCGAGAGAACGAGGATCCTGATGAGCCAACGAACCGTGCTGGTGACGGGCGGCAACCGGGGCATCGGCCTGGCGTGCGCCCTGGCCTTCGCCGAACAGGGTGACCGGGTCGCCGTGACCTGCCGGGGAGAGGCGCCGCCCGAGGTCATCGAGGCAGGCCTGCTCCCGGTGGCCTGCGACATCACCGACGCCGCCCAGGTCGATGCCGCCTTCGCCATCATCGAGGCAGAACTCGGCCCCGTCCAGGTGCTGGTCTCGAACGCAGGCATCACCCGGGACGGCCTCATCCTGCGCATGTCCGACGATGACTTCACCGACGTCCTCGACGCCAACCTCACCGGTGGCTTCCGGGTCGCCAGGCGGGCGGTCAAGGGCATGATGCGAGCCCGCTGGGGGCGCATCGTGTTCGTCTCCTCGATCGCCGGACGCATCGGCCAGGCGGGACAGGCCAACTACGCGGCATCGAAGGCCGGCCTGGTGGGCCTCGCCCGGTCCTTCGCCAAGGAGTTCGCCAGCCGGGGGGTGACCGTCAACGTCGTCGCCCCCGGGCCGATCGCCACGGACATGCTGAGCGCACTCTCCGACGAGCAGCAGGAGGCCTACGCCGAGGCCGTGCCACTCGGACGGCTCGGTCGGCCCGAGGAGATCGCTGCGGCCGTACGGTTCCTCGCCACCGAGGAGGCGGGCTACATCACCGGCGCCGTCCTCCCCGTCGATGGCGGGCTCTACATGGGCTGAGCGGCCCGGGTGGCCGGGCTCGCTGCGCGCCGCCCGAAATCGTCACACATGGGCGCCTGCCGCATAGGGTGTTGCCGTCCAGAAACCCCCTTTGTCACCGTGTGGTGACAGCAACGAACGGAGCCAACGGTGAGTGACGCCAACTTCGAACGATTCACCAAGTGTGCGGTGGAGGTGCTCGCAGTGGATGCCTCCAAGATCACCCTCGAGGCACGCTTCGGCGACGACCTCGACGCCGACAGCCTCGACCTGGTTGAGCTGGTCATGGCCCTCGAAGAGGAGTTCGACGTGAGCGTCGAAGAATCCGAACTCGAGGGCATCGAGACGGTGGGTGGCGCCTACGCCATGATCACCGGCAAGCTCTGATGCAGGGTCGCCGCGTCGCCGTCACCGGCCTGGGGGTCGTCGCACCCTGCGGGATCGGTGTCGACGCCTTCTGGGACGGCCTCTGTGGGCCGGCCCCGGTGGGTGACCGTCGCGTCGACGACTTCGATCCCAGCCTCTGGTTCGACAGTCCCAAAGAGGTCCGCCGGGCCGACCGGTGCACCCAGTTCGCCATCGCCGCCGCCGACATGGCCCTGGAGCAGGCCGGTGACCTCACGGCTGACCCCGGCCGGTGCGGCGTGTGGATCGGCACGGGCATCGGCGGCATCCAGACCCTCGAGGACCAGATCACCACCCGACTCGACAAGGGCGAGCGTCGGGTCTCCCCCTTCCTCGTTCCGATGATGATGGCCAATGCCCCCAGCGCCTCCGTCTCGATGCGACACGGCTTCCAGGGACCGGCCGAGAACAGCTGCACCGCCTGCGCTGCAGGCACGCACGCCGTCGCCAACGCCGCCCGCCTGGTGGCATCGGGCCGCTGCGACGTGATGATCGCCGGCGGCAGTGAGGCCGCATTCGTCCCGACGGCGCTGGCCGGCTTCCGCAACATGACGGCCTTCTCGGCCGTCGGCATCTCGCGACCCTTCGACGCCGAAAGAGACGGGTTCGTCATGGGCGAGGGCGCAGGCATCCTCGTCCTCGAGGAATGGGAGACCGCCCTCGAGCGCGGGGCCACGATCATCGCCGAGGTCCTGGGCGGGGCCAGCACGGCCGACGCCCACCACATCACGGCACCGTCACCGGGCGGCGTCGGGGCGATCGCCTGCATGGAGCTGGCGATGGAAGAAGCCGGCGTCACGGCCGCCGACATCGGCCACATCAACGCACACGGCACCTCCACGCCGCTCAACGACATGGCTGAGGCCCGGGCCATGGAAAAGGTCTTCGGCACGCCGGGGCCGCTCGTGACCTCCACCAAGGGAATCACCGGGCACGCACTGGGGGCCGCCGGTGCGCTCGAGGCAGTGGCCCTCGCGCTCAGCCTCCAGAAGGCGCTCATCCCCCCGACCGCCGGGTACGTCACCCCCGATCCGGAGATGCCACCCGTCAACCTCGTGACCGGCGCTCCATGCCCCTGGGAACCGGCCCCGTCGCTTTCGAACTCGTTCGGGTTCGGCGGCCACAACGGCACGATCGTGATGGGCCCCGCCTGAGGGTGTGTTCCCGGATGACCCGCCAGGTTCAACCGCCGGTCGTACTCTCAGCCGTCGATCATGTCATGTCGATGGATCGACGAACACGAAGAGCAGGTCGCACTCGCAGGCCGTCTCACCGTTGACCGATGCCCGACCGGACCCCTTGCCGGCCCGAGCCGACATCCGGCCGAGGTCGATGCTGAGGTCCAGGCGGTCGCCGGGGAGCACCTGCCGCCGGAAGCGGACCTTGTCGATACCACCGAAGAGGGCCAGGCGGCCGGCGAACGCGGCATC
>CAJXIS010000060.1 GCA_913054115.1 uncultured Acidimicrobiaceae bacterium
GCGAGTCCTGGCGCGACCCGTTCGCCATGTACCGGGCGCTGCGCGACCTCGACCCCGTGCACCGGGTCGAGGCCTCCGGGCCGACCGGGTCCTTCTGGTTCCTCTCCCGCTTCGACGACGTCTTCACGGCGGTCCGAGACACCGACACCTTCTCGTCGGCCCACGGCCTCACCGTCGATCCGGACACACCCGGCACCCAGATGGGCGACGCCACCCCGATCGTCTTCATGGACCCACCCGACCACACCGCCATGCGCCGACTCGTGAGCAGGGGCTTCACACCCCGCCAGGTGACGGAACTCGAGGACGGGATCCGCGCCTTCGTCGTCGAACGCATCGAGCGGCTCCGCGAGGCCGGCGGCGGCGACATCATCGCCGACCTGTTCAAGCCGCTCCCCTCCTACGTCGTCGCCCACTACCTCGGCGTGCCATCCGAGGACCGCACCCGCTTCGACGGCTGGACCGAGCAGATCGTGGCCGCCGCAGCGCAGGGCAACGTCGGCGCCACCGAGGGCATCGCCGACCTGCTCGCCTACTTCTCCGAACTCATCGAAAGGCGTCGCACCGACCCCGGCGACGACATGGTCTCGCACCTGGTCTCCCTGGGCGAGGAGAACGCGTCGATCCTCTGGGTCCTGGGATTCGCCTTCACGATGGTCACCGGCGGCAACGACACCACCACCGGCCTGTTGGGCGGTTCGGCGGTGCTCCTCAGCGCGCACCGCGACCAACGCCTGCGCCTTATCGACGACCCCGACCTACTCCCCGGCGCCGTCGAGGAACTCCTGCGCCTCACCTCCCCCGTGCAGGGGCTGGCACGAACCACCACCAGAGACGTCGAGGTCGGCGACACCATGATTCCCACCGGCGACAAGGTCCTCCTCGGCTACGGCGCAGCCAACCGCGACGAGCTCGAGTTCGGCCCCGGCGCCGAGGCCCTCGACGTCGGCCGCGACGTCTCCCGACACCTCACGTTCGGATACGGCGCCCACCACTGCCTCGGCGCCTCCGCCGTCCGCCTCCAGGCCCGCATCGCCATCGGGGAGCTGCTCGCCCGCTGCCCCGACTTCACCGTCGATGCCGCTGCCGCCGAGTACGCCACCGGCAACTACGTACGCCGGCACCTCTCGCTGCCATTTTCGACACGCTCCTGATCCTCCGGCCCGACCCCCTGGCCAAAAGATCCCGGCACAAGTTGGCCGAGAGATCCCGCCGCTAGCGTTTCCTCGATGAACGCAGACTTTCGCAGCGACACCGTCACGGTTGCCTCCCCCGCCATGCGCTCGGCCATGGCCAGCGCCGACGTCGGCGACGACGTCTACGGCGAGGACCCCACCGTCAACCGCCTCCAGGACCACGTCGCCGCACTCACCGGCAAAGAGGCCGCCCTCTTCCTCACCTCGGGCACTCAGAGCAACCTGGCCGCCCTGCTCGCCCACTGCCAGCGGGGCGACGAGTTCATCATCGGCAGCGAGTACCACATCTTCCTCAACGAGGCCGCCGGCGCTGCAGCCTTCGGCGGCGCCTCACCCTGGCCCGTCGAGGTCGACGCCAACGGATCGCTGACCCCCGACGCCGTCCGGGCCGCCGTCCGCGAACCCGACCAGCACCACCCGGTCTCCCGGCTGCTGTGCCTCGAGAACACCGTCAACGGCCGCGTCCAACCGGTCGACCTCGTCGACAAGCTGGCCGCCACCGGCCAGGACTGCGACCTCGCCGTCCACCTCGACGGCGCCCGCCTGTTCAACGCCGCCGTTGCCAGCGGCGTGGACATCGATGCCTTCCTCGACCACGTCGACACCGTGTCGCTGTGCCTCTCCAAGGGCCTCGGCGCCCCCGCCGGAACGGTCCTCGCCGGCGACCGGGCCACCATCGACCGGGCCTTCCGTGCCCGCAAGATGCTCGGCGGCGGCATGCGCCAGGTCGGCCACCTCGCCGCCGCCGGCCTCCACGCCCTCGAGCACAACATCGACCGCCTGGCCGACGACCACGCCCGCGCCGAACGCATCGCCGAGGGGTTCCGGGCCATCGACGCCCTGTCGCTCACCCAGGACACCAACATGGTCTGGGTCACGCCCCCCGCCGAGCACCATGACGACCTGGTCGCCCACCTCGAATCCGAGGGCCTGTCGGCCTGCTTCTGGAAGCCGACGATGCGCTTCGTCACCCATCTCGACATCGACGACGCCCAGGTCGAAGCCCTGATCGACACGTTCCAGCGGTTCTTCGCCGACCGCACCTGATCGCCGGGCCACGGATCCCCGGGCCTCCGCCCTCAAACCCGGAAGCGCTGCACCTTGCGGTAGGTGGCGCTACGCCACGCCCACTCGGCCGGTCCGAACCGGAACCTCCGCAGCCACGGCACCGACCACGCCAACTGCACCACCCAGATGGCGAACGTGGCCAACATCATCCAGAAGGCCGTGACCCGCTCGCCCCGCGCCTCGTTGAGCGCCCCGATGAGCAGCATCCCGAGCACCGTCTGCATCAGGTAGTTGGTGAGCGCCATCTGTCCGGCCGCCGCCAGTCGGGCCTGGACCCGCGGCAGCCACCCCTCGGCGCAGAACCACATCACGAGGCACACGTACCCCAACGCCATGAACGGCACGCCCAGGTTGTTGAGGTCGGCGGCCACGGCCTCGCCACGGTCACCGTCGGCGAACAACCACCCCACCGAACACACCGGCAGGCCCACGGCGAGCGACCGCCAGGTCGCCATCCGGTACCAGACGGCATCCCTCCCCGCATTGATGACGCCGCTCCGGTAGAGGCCCATGCCCACGAGCATCATCGCCAGCGCCCGCACCACGTACTCCTCCTCGGCGCCCGACTCGACCACGAACGCCAGGAGCCACACCGCGCCTCCCGCTCCGAGCAGTGCCCGGACCGGCAGCCGCCGCAACGGGTACAGCAGCATGGCGCACACGCCGTAGACGAGCAGGATGTCGCCGAACCACAGGGCACCGTGCGCCAGGCCGATCAACCCCAGCAGCACGTTGCGGACGTAGTGCACGCCCAGGGCCGATCCTCCACGGGCCTCGATGCGTTCCGTCACCAGCAGCACGCCGGCGCCGAACAGCATCGAGAACACCGCCATCATCTTGTTGAGCACGAAGACCAGCAGCAGGACCATGAACGGCGCCCCCGCTGCGCCGATCACCAGATCGTCGTACGACCGCTCCGCGGCTGCGATGTCGGCGATGTCGAACAACGTGATGTTGGCGACGAGGATCCCCAACAGGGCGAAACCACGCAGCACGTCGATGGCAACGATGCGCTCACCCCGTCCGACCGGTGCAGCCGTGGTCATCCCTGTCTCCCCCTGATCCAGTCGGCCACGTGCGACGGCACCTCACGCTCTGACATCAGCGGATCGGGGACCGGCTCATCGACCCGCACCCCGAGCGGCAGCACCCCGGCCCATGCCGGTGCATCCATGTCCTCGTCATCGTCGATCGGCGGACCGGTCCGCACCTTCATCGACCACTCGTCGAGCGGCAGCGACAGCACCGTCGTGCCCCGGATCTCCGCATCCGTGTGCGGCCGGATCGCCGCCATGCGTCCCGGCACGATGTGGTCCGTGAGCCGATCCAGCGCCACCACCTTCTCCTCGGGATCGGTGACCTCGGAGGCGGTCCCGAACACCACGACCGAGCGGTAGTTCATCGAGTGGTGGAAGGCGGACCGGGCCAGCACCAGGCCGTCGAGCAGCGTGACCGTCACGCACACCTCGACCCCGCCCTTCGCCGTCCGCAACAGCCGGCTGGCCGGCGAGCCATGCAGCAGCAGTCGATCGCCCAGGCGGGCACAGAGCATCGGGATGACCACCGGATGGGCTCCATCGCCATCGCCGCCGCGCCCATCTCCCCCGCCACCCGCCACGAGCCCGACGTGGGCGATCAGCCCCTCGTCGAGCACGGCATCCCGCTCGGCCGTTTCGGCGACGGAACGCTCGGGCTTACGCCGCAGCTCGCTCTTCCCGCTCACGGACGTCGAAGGAAATGTTGCTCAACCGGCCGGCGATAACAGATAGTCGCCGCGCTTGTCGTCCCAGGCCATCGCCACGAGGTCCTTCGTCGCTGCGGCCTTGCAGAACTGCAGGAATCCCCCGTAGCCGATCGCACGCTCGCTGAAATCGGGGTTGCGGCGGCGCAACTCGGTCTTGAGCCCCGACATGGCGGCACCCTTCTTCCCGGCCTCGCCCACGACGGCGACCAGCAGCTCGAAGGCCGCCTGCGACGGCCCCCCACCGGTCATCAGGTCGACGTCGGGGTCGCGCTTCGTGCCCGACAACTCGACCACCTGCCGCTCGGCAAGGTGGCGCAGCAGTTCGGTGAACCCCCGGAAGCCGTGGTCGGCCTCCGAGAACGTGGGGTCGATGCGCTGGATGGCCCGCTTGAGGCTCGAAGCCCGCACGTCCTCACCCGAACCCTGCATGCCGGCCAGCGTCGAGATCACCAACTCGTCGAGGCTGGCCACCGGAGTCGGGCCGTTGTCGTCCTCGCCCCCGTCGCCACCTGCCCTCTCGGGCGCCTCCCGCACCGCCTCGACGCCCTCGAGGCTGTCGTAGAAGAGGAACTCGTCGCAGGCCGGGGGCAGCAACTTCGACGTGGAGTCGCGCACCCCGATACCGATCACCCGGCGGTCCAACTCCCGCAACTTCTGCACCAGCGGCGTGAAGTCGCTGTCGCCGGTGCAGATCACGATGGTCGTGACGAAGGACCGCTCGAATGCCAGCTGCAAGGCATCGACCACCATCTTGATGTCGGCGGCGTTCTTGCGGCTGGTGCCCATGCGCTGCGGGATCTCGATGAGCTCGACCTGGTGGCGGGTGAGGTGCCGCCGGTCCTCGTCGAAGTTCGACCAGTCGGCGTAGGCCCGGCGAAACACGACCCGGCCGCGCTCGGCCATGGCGCGGGCGATCGGCCCGAAGTCGAAGCGCTTCAGTCCCAGGCTGTCGCGGGCACCGATGGCAAGGTTCTCGTAGTCGAGGAAAACGCCGATGCGCTCCTCGTGGCTGTCTGTTCGCATTGCGCCAGCATCGCACGCCCGCCCCGGAATAACGCGGCGCAACCACCAGAAGTTCAGTACGGGGTCTCCAGCGAACGATCACCGACCTGGATGTCGAGGCCCGGGTCGATGCGGTAGTAGTCGCCGGCCTCCGACGCACAGATCGCCACGGTCGCCGTCAGGCCGGTGGGGCCGTCGAGCGTGCCGGCGAACACCGAGGTCCGGTGGGCCTTGTCTGCGGCCGTCCAGAAGAGCGTCGAACTGCACACCGAGCAGAACCCGTAGCGGACCGTCGGCGTCCGCTGGTACCAGGCCAGCGTGTCGTCGGCGTCGAGGTGGAGGTGTTCATTGGCGACTGCTGTCGCCGCCAGGTGGTGCCCGGAGATGCGCCGACACGGCTCGCAGTGGCATTCAACGACATCACGCACCGGGCCGTCGATGCGGTACCGGACGCCCCCACAGTCGCAGCGGCCGGTGAACGTGCGGTGCCCGGGATCTTCCATGGCGAAACGCTGCCACACCCAGGGCGGTTCCGCCACGACCCGGGTTGTCGAATCGGAAGCGACCCGGTGGACTGCCCCGGTGCCGTACCAGCTCGCCGCCCTCCTCGCCGCCTCCGCATGGGCGGCCTCGAGCCTCATCGCCACCGAACCGGTCCGGCGCATCGGCGGCCCCCGATTCTGCCGCATACGAATGCTGTGGGTCTGCGGCATGCTCACCATCTGGGCGACGGTCAAGGGTGGATGGTCCACGCTCGACGGCGGCAACATCGGCCTCCTCGCCCTCTCGGCATGCGTCGGCCTCCTCATCGGCGACATCGCCCTGTTCACCTCGATTGCCCGCATCGGTCCGCGTCGCACCTCGGTGCTGTTCGCCACGAACACCCCGATGGCGGCGATCGGCGGCGTGCTGCTCTTCCACGAGACGTTCACCACATGGTCGCTGCTGGGTGCAGTGCTGACCGTGGGCGGGGTCATGACCGCCGTCAACTTCGGCACCGGCCAAGGCGTCCCGTCGAACATCTACGAGCGGGTCGACGGCCGCCTCGCCGTGGGCGCCGCCTGGGCCACCCTCGGCGCCGTCGGACAGGCCGTCGGCGTGCTGGCCGCCAAGCCGGTACTCGACGCCGGAGCAGACGTGATCGCCGTGGCCGCCGCCCGCGTCCTCATCGCCACCGCCGCAATGTGGATCCTCGCACGCCCCACGGACCGGCTGGCACGTCCGATGAAACAGGGCCCGATCCTGCGCAGAGACCACATTCGCATCGCCGCCAGTGGACTCATTGCCATGGTCGTCGGCATGACCCTGCTGCTCTACGCACTGGGCACCGGAGACACCGGTGTGACCATGATCCTGTCGGGCACCACGCCCGTGCTCCTCCTGCCGATCCTCTGGTGGATCACCCGGCAGACCCCGCCTCCAGGCGCCTGGATCGGCGCCGGCCTCACGGTTGTCGGCATGGCGCTGCTGGTCTGAACAAGGTCCCGCACCACCATCCGCAGATGGCGACACTCGCAGTGCCGAGGGATAGCCTGCGCGACCCGCCGCCATCGGACCGCAGACGACCAGAGGCAACCCATGAGCACATCTCTCCAAGGACGAACCGTCATCGTGACCGGGGCCGGCCGCGGCATCGGCCGGGCCATCGCCGAGCGCTTCGCCGGAGTCGGGGCCAACGTCGTCGTCAACGACATCGATGCCGAAACCGCAGACGAGGTCGTCGCCGGCATCAACGCCTCGGGCGGCACGGCGATGTCGGCCATCGCCGATGTCTCCGACGGCACCCAGGTGAACACCATGTTCGACGCCGTGCTCGAGGCCCACGGAACCGTCGACGTGCTCGTCAACAACGCCGGGCTGGTCTCCCCGATGCTCCACTTCCTCGAGGCTGACGAGGCCTGGTGGCGACGGATCATCGACGTCAACCTCACCGGCCACTTCCTCACCTCACACCGGGCGGCCCGCATCATGGCCGGGAACGGCGGCGGCGTGATCCTCCACATGTCCTCCGGCGGCGCCACCCGGGCCCACCGGGCCTTCGCCGCCTACGACGCCTCCAAGGGCGGCATCGAGGCCCTCACACGGGCCATGGCACTCGACCTGGGCCCCTACGGCATCCGGGTCTGCGCCCTCGTCCCCGGTTCGATCGACTGCGAGGGCATGGACGAGGAGGCCCGCCGGCTCCGCGGCGAGAACATCCCCCTCGGCCGGCCCGGCGACCCCGATGACATGGCCGGCCCCGCCGTCTTCCTCGCCTCGGACGACGCCTGCTACGTCACCGGCATCACGCTCCGGGTCGACGGCGGCATGCTCGCCCAGCAGCGCTCCGCCACGGTCGACATCATGCCGCCCAGCGACTTTCCGTCACTGGACTCGCTGGGCCTGCTGGACTAGCCGAGCCCGATCGACAGCCTCCTCATGCGCATCGGAGCCGACATCGGCGGGACGTTCACCGACATCGTCCTCGAGAACGCCGACGGGATGTTCTCGACGAAGGTGCTCACCACCTACGACGCCCCGGAACGAGGCGTGCTCGACGGGATCCATCAGGTCGTCGAGGAAGCCGAAGCCGACCTCGCCGACCTCACCACCTTCATCCACGGCACGACGCTCGCCACCAACGCCCTCATCGGCCGCACGGGCGCACGCACGGCATTCGTCACCACGGCCGGCTTCCGGGACGTCGTCGAGATGCGCACCGAGAGCCGCTTCGAGCAGTACGACCTGAACCTGGTCCTGCCCTCTCCCCTCATCGAGCGCCGCGACCGCCACGTCCTCGGCGAGCGCATCGCAGCCGACGGCACGGTGCTGCGCCCCTTCGACGAGGCCGAGGCCCACGAGCTGGCCAGCCGGCTGGCCGATGGCACCGACGACGGCCACTACGAGGCGGTTGCCGTGGGATTCATGCACGCCTACCGCAACGGGGACCACGAGCGCCGCTTCCGCACGGTCCTCGCCGAGCACCTGCCCGATGCCTCGCTCTCGATCTCGTCCGAGGTGGCGCCGCAGATGCGCGAGTTCGAGCGCTTCAACACGGTGTGCGCCAACGCCTACCTCCAGCCGCTCATGGCCGGCTACCTGCACCGCCTCCAGGAGCAGCTCCAGACCGCCGGAGCGTCGTGTCCCGTCTACCTGATCCACTCCGGGGGTGGCCTCATGGGCGTCGAGAGCGCCGCCCGCTTCCCGGTGCGCCTCGTCGAGTCCGGCCCGGCAGGGGGCGCCATCTTCGCCGCCGACCTCGCCGACCGCCACGGGCTCGATGCCGTCCTCTCCTACGACATGGGTGGCACCACGGCCAAGATCTGCCTGATCGAGGGCCAGACGCCACGCACCGCCAAGTCCTTCGAGGTGGCCCGCACGCACCGCTTCACCAAGGGCAGCGGCATGCCGATCGCCATCCCGGTCATCGAGATGATCGAGATCGGCGCCGGTGGCGGCTCGATCGCCAGCGTCGACGCCCTCGGCCAGATCCGGGTCGGCCCGCAGAGTGCCGGTTCCGAGCCGGGACCCGCCGCCTACCAGTTGGGCGGCACCGACCCGACGGTCTCCGACGCCAACCTGGTCCTCGGCCGCCTCTCCGCCGACACCTTCGGTGCGACCGACATCGACCTGTCCCCCGAGGCTGCCTCCTCGGCGTTGGCGAACGGGGTCGGCGCACCCCTCGACCTCGACGCCATCGAGGCGGCCATCGGCGTCACCGAGGTCGTCGACGAGAACATGGCCAACGCCGCCAGGGTCCATGCCGTCGAGAACGGCAAGGACGTGTCGCGCTTCACCATGATCGCCTTCGGCGGCGGCGCCCCGCTCCACGCCAGCCGGCTCTGCGACAAGCTCGGCATCGAGGCCATCCTCATCCCGCCCGGCGCAGGCGTCGGTTCGGCCATCGGCTTCCTCCGAGCCCCGTTCGCCTATGAGGCGGTCCACAGCCACTACGCCACGATGCAGGGGTTCGACCACGACGAGGCCAACCGCCTCCTCGCCGACCTCGAGGACGAAGCGGGCTCGTTCGTCCGCGAGGCACTCGGCGAGCGCTCTGCTGAGCAGTCGCTCGAGGTCGAACGCTGGGCCTACATGCGTTACGCCGGACAGGGCTGGGAGATCCCCGTCGAGCTCGACACGGGCCGCTTCGACGACCACAGCCACGAGGACCTGACGGCACGCTTCGAAGACGCCTACAGCGAGTTCTTCGGACGGCCGATCGAGGGGCTGGCGATCGAGGCCGTCAGTTGGGCCGTCAACGTGACCACGCCCCGACCAGAGGTCGAACGCATCGAACGCACCGCCGCCCAACGAGACATCGAGGTCTCCCGTATGCGGCCGATCCATGACACGACGATCGGCGAGTTCGTCGAGGCGGCCGTCGTCGAGCGCGACGACCTCCGACCCGGC
>CAJXIS010000061.1 GCA_913054115.1 uncultured Acidimicrobiaceae bacterium
CCACGGCGATGGCCACCGAGGTCACGACGATGCCGGCCACCGGAGTGCCACGATCGCCGACCGAGCCGAAACGGGCCGGCAGCAGCCCATCGCGTGCCATGGCCATCGGGTACCGGGCCGCCGCCATGATCCCTGCGTTCACCGCTGAGGCGAATGCGGCGAGGGCCGCTACCACGACCAGCCACGCCCCGATCCCCGGCATCACCGCCTTCGCTGCGGTGTGGATCGGCGCCAGGTCCTCGTGGAGCAACTCGGGCGGCACGACGGCGACGGCGACGAGCACCCCGAGCGTGTAGAGCACCGTGGCGACCACCAGCGAGAGGCCCATCCCCAGGGGAATGCGCTGGGACGGGTCCTCGACCTCCTCGGCGGCGCTGGCCACCTTGGTCAGGCCGCCATACGAGACGAACACCAGCCCGACGACCGCGAACACGCCCGACGATCCCGTCGTGAAGAACGGATCGAGGTTCGACCCGTCGAAGCCCCGCGACCGGGTCTCGAGCAGTCCGTGGACGAGGAACCAGCCGAGGACGACGAGGATGAAGCCGACCAGCCAGAGTTGCAGCGAGGCACTGGCCTTCGAGCCGACGATGTTGACCACCATGAACAGGCCGATGAGCACCAGGGCAAGCGAGCGGCTATCGAAGTCCACGATCAGCACCAGGTAGGCGCTCATGCCGACCATGGCGAAGGCGTCCTTGAGCACCAGCGACAGCCAGGTGCCGAAGCCGGCCACGGTGCCGACCGACGGACCCAGCGCCCGTTCGAGGAAGTAGTAGGCGCCTCCCGCCTTCGGCAGTGCGGTCGAGAGTTCGGCCACGCTGAGCATGGCGGGCACGGCGAGGAGGCCGGCGATCGGGTAGGCGAGGATGGCGGCAGGGCCGGCTTTGGCCGCCGCCAGGCCGGGCAGCAGGAACAGGCCCGACGAGAGCATCGCCCCCGTCGAGAGGGCGAACACGTGGCGCAGGCCCAACGAACGGGTCAGACGGCCGTTCCCCCCGGCTCCCATCCCAACAACCTAGGCGAGCCCGGGCGGAGCCGGGAACCGGCCGAGCCGATGTGGGTCAGACGGGGGTGGGCGAGCCGAGGAAGTCGAGGAGTGCGCTGTTGACCCCGGGTGCGTCCTCCTGCTGCATCCAGTGGCCGACGCCAGGGAGGATCACCGAGGCGTGCAGGTTCGGCAGGGTCTGCGGATATCGGGAGATGCTCCCGGCCCCCCACATGGTCGGACCGTCCCGCTCGCCGCCGATGAACAGGGAGGGTTGCCTGATCGGCGCCCGGTGGAAGGCCCGCAGGTCCTCCCAGTCGAGGTCGACGCAGCGGTAGCGGTTGAGGCCGCCGCTGAATCCGGCCCGTTCGAACTCGGCGGCGTAGAACGCCAGGTCGTCCGACGAGAGCCAGGGCAGGGGCCCGTCCGGGTACCGGAAGCGGTCCTGGAGTTGGGTGCCCGGGGCGACCCAGGCCATCGGCCGCTCGCCCTCGGGCAGCGGAGGGACATCACCCGAGGCGCAGTAGTAGAAGCCCTCCAGCCAGCGAGCCGGATCCTCAGCGATCTCGGCCTCGGCGCGGCCCGGCTCCTGGAAGTACTCGATGTAGAACTCCTCGTCGCCGCCGATGGCCCGGAACACGTCGGATGGCCGGTGCTCGTTGCGGGGGTCGTAGGCAACGGACAGGAGTGCCACGGCGCTGAAGACGTCCGGTCGGAGTCGGGCTGCTGCTGCGGCGATCGGCGATCCCCAGTCGTGGCCGACGATCACGGCGGTCGCCTCGCCCAGCGCCTCGACCACGCCGACGCAGTCGCCGGCCAGGTTGATGATGCGGTAGGCGTCGATCTCGGCGGGCGCCTCGGACGACCCGTAGCCCCGGACGTCGATGGCGGCCGCCCGGAAGCCGGCGCCGGCGAGGGCCACGAGCTGGTGGCGCCACGAGTACCACGACTCGGGGAAGCCGTGGACGAACAGGACCAGCGGTCCTTCGCCCACCTCGGCCACGTGGATGCGCATGCCGTGGGCATCGACGTCGTGGCGGTGGAGGCCGTCGATCTGCATCATGGGAGTTGCCCCTTGTCGCTGTCCGGGCGCCCCGGGTCCTCGACCGTGACGCCCCGCACCATCGTGCCGTGCGGCAGGGCCTCGGTCAGCAGCCGGGAACAGCCGGCCGCAGCCGCAGCCTCGACCACGAGTGCGTCGCGGACCGGGAGGCCGTGCTCCTCGGCGGTGTCGGCAGCGGCCAGGACGAGGTCGGCGTCGAAGGGGACGACGTGGAGCTCCGCCAGGTCGGCCAGTGCCCGTCGCGCGGTCACCGGTGGCAGGGGACGGGCCATGCGTGCGGTGACCACGTCGAAGAACTCGGCGAGCACCTGGGCCGACACGACGAGCGCCGGACCGCCTTCGTCGGGTACGACGCCGACGACCGCCCGTGCCGCCGCCTGACGGGCCGGCTCGTCGTCGTCGAAGAGTCGGACGAGGACCGACGTGTCGACGAAGACGCCCCCGCTCACGGGGCGCCCCCGGCCGTGATCTCGCGACCCCCCGAGCCGGCGGCCGACGAAACCGACAGGCCGACCAGCCGACGGCGCGCCGCAGCGGCCCGGTCGCCGGCCGCATAGGCGATCAACAGGTCGCGGACTACGGCGTTGACCGAGGTCCCCTGTTCGGCGGCGCGAACCCTGGCCCTGCGCAGGAGGTCGTCATCGACGGCGAGCGTGAGGTTGGCCATGGGTTATGTGTAGCACAGTATCCGTGTAACACAGGCTCCATCGACGAATCCTGGTCAGCGGAACCTCGGGATCACGTGTTCGCCGATGTTGCGGATCGTCTCGAGCATGGCCCACTGGGGCACCGTGCCCATCTGGTTCAGGAACAGAATCTCGTCGGCACCCGCCTCGACGAGGCGCTCGACGTAGCCGATGCAGTCGTCCACGGTGCCGTAGGCGTGGTTGGGGTTGAGCATCGCCATGGCCGGGTCGCCGAAGTCCATGGTGACGACCTCGGAGCCGATCCGCCCCGAGATGACCTCGATGCCGTCCCCCCTGATCGTCGTGGGGTCGTCCCACGAGTCCGGGTCTGGCAGCGGCATCTTCCCGTGGCTGGCCCAGTGCGAGATGGCCTCGAGGAAGAACCGCTGGCCCCGCAGCCCGATGCGCCGCGCCTCGATCCCGTCGTCGAGGACGATGGCCGGGCACAGGGCGGCCAGGTGCTCGTTGGGGGCCGACCCCACCTGGTCCTCGGGCCGGCGGCCGGCGAACGCGGTGCGGTACACCTCGTTCTTGACCGCCACCTCCTCGGGCCCGCCGAAGCCCAGCACCAGCGCCCCGATGCCGCGGCCGCCGGCGTCGAGCAGCGTCGCCGTGCTCGTGCACGCCTGGTACAGCGGCGGGTGGGGGTCCTGCAGGGGCTTGGGGTGGACGGGTCGGGGAGGGATGTCGATGAACTCGCCGTGGTGTTCGACCACCTCCTCGGTGAAGAACCTCGGGATCAACTGCATCGCCTCGGCGATCACCGGCGGCAGCGCCTCGAGCTCGTAGCCGAAGGTGCCGGCCTCCTGCTGCGTGGCGCCCTTGCCCATCCCGAAGTGGACCCGCCCTCCTGAGAGGATGTCGAGGGTGGCGATCCGCTCCGCCACCTTCACCGGGTGGTTCATCTGCGGCGGCAGGCAGACCACGCCGTGACCGAGTCCGATGCGGTTGGTCCGACCGGCCAGGTAGGCCAGGAAGGTCTCGGGTGCGCTCATGTGCGCATAGTGGGTGAGCGCCGTGTGTTCCACGGCCCAGATCACGTCGAAGTCCAGTTCCTCGGCGAGCAGCGACTGCTCGACGATGTCGGCGAACACCTGCCGCTCGTTGGCCGGCGACGGGTCGGCCATCTGTGCCTCGTAGATCAGCGAGAACCGCATCGAACCTCCCGGGGTGGCAGAGTGTGGCCATCGGCCACACCTTGATCTGCTAGTATGTGGCCAATGGCCACACATGTCAAGCCCACGGGTCGGGACGAGATCGTCGACGCCGTTCTCGACGCCGCCGAACGCCTCTTCGCCGACCACGGACCAGCCCATGTCTCGATGCGGGGGATCGCCGCAGAGGCGGGCGTCACCTACAGCCTCCTGAACCGCCACCTCGGCAGCAGGGAGGCACTGCTCGAACGTGTCCTGGTCCGGATCGAGGACCGTTGGGACCGACGTGACGTCCCCGACCGGGAGATCGTCGCCACGATTCTCGGCGACCGTCGAGACCCCGGCATCCACCTGCGGCTCCTGGCCTGGGCCCTGCTCACCGGCGAAGGAGACGTCCACACCCGCCACGTCTCGGCCCTCCGCCGACTCGGCGACGGCACCGACGACCCCGAGCAGGCGGCCGCCGACCTGGCGCAGGTCTTCGGATGGCGCTTCTTCGGAGGTTTCCTCACCGAGACCCTGGGCCTCGACACCGTTGCCGCCGACCGGGTCCACCGGCAGATACGGGACCGCCTCGTCGAACGATGACCCGGCTGGGGCACGCCGACCGCTCCTGTCCTAGGTTCGACGGTCGAACGCCCTCCCCCTGACCCCCCACGAGGACCTCATGGCCATCGGACCCGGACTGCACATCGAAGACCCCAGCGACGCCAGCCTCAACCTGGCCATGTCGGACAAGGCCCGGCCCCTCTACGACGCCGTCGTCGACTTCATCGCCTCCGAGGTCGAGCCGGTCACCCTCGAGTTCCACCAGTTGGGCGAGGTACGCGAGGACCACTGGGGCTACCACCCGGGCCAGCTCGACATCCTCGACAAGCTCAAGGCCAAGGCCCGCGAGAAGGGGCTGTGGAACTTCTTCCTCCCCGACGCCGAGACCGGTGAGGGCCTCTCCAACCTCGACTACGCCTACATCGCCTCCGAGCTCGGCAAGAACCCGCTCGCCTCCGAGAGCCTCAACTGCTCGGCCCCCGACACGGGCAACATGGAGGTCCTCGAACGGGTCGGCACCCCCGAACAGAAGAAGCAGTGGCTCGAGCCGTTGCTCGCCGGCGAGATCCGCTCCGCCTACGCCATGACCGAACCCGACCTGGCCTCGTCCGACGCCAAGAACATCGCCTGTCAGGCCGTGCGCGACGGCGACGAATGGGTCATCAACGGCACCAAGTACTACATCTCGGGCGCCGGCGACCCCCGCTGCAAGATCATGATCACCATGGTCCAGACCGACCCCGACGGGCCACCGCACCGGCGTCAGTCACAGATCCTCGTGCCGATCGACGCACCCGGACTCACCATCGACCATCCCATGCATGTGTTCGGCGACGACGACGCCCCCCACGGCCACATGCACCTGACCTTCGACGAGTGCCGGGTGCCGTACGACAACATCCTCCTGGGCGAGGGCCGCGGCTTCGAGATCTCGCAGCTGCGGCTGGGCCCCGGCCGCATCCACCACTGCATGCGCTCGATCGGCGCCGCCGAACGGGCCATCGAGCTGATGGTGCGACGGGGCCTCAGCCGACAGGCGTTCGGCAAGCCCCTCCTGAACCTTGGCAAGAACATGGAGGTCGTGTCCAGGGCCCGCATCGACATCGAGTCGATGCGCCTCATGGTCCTGCGGGCCGCAAGGGCGATGGACACCATGGGCAACGCCGAGGCCAGGGTCTGGATCAGCGCCGTCAAGGCGATGGTGCCCGAGAAGGTCTGCCGGATCATCGATGAGGCCATTCAGATCCACGGCGCCACCGGCGTGTCCCAGTGGACGCCGCTCGCCAGGCTCTACACCAGCCAGCGCACGCTCCGGCTGGCCGACGGCCCCGACGAGGTCCACCACTTCGTGGTCGCCCGCTTCGAGGCCGGCCGCTACGGCGACGGTCCTGGCGACGTCCCGATGCTCGACCACACCGGCCAGGTCTTCTCCGGTCCCTGAGCCAGAGGCCTAGCCGAAGGACAACGCCTCCTGGGTCGGCTCTGGCGGCGCCTGCACCACCTCGTCCGGCTGGGCCAGCAGTTCGTCGAGCGTCTCGACCCGTTCGAGCGGGATCGCTCCCAGACGAACGAGCGGGGCGTTCCCCGGTCCCTCTCCACTGCCACGCCAGGCGGCGACCCGGCCGAAGCCGCCCCGCAGCGCCTCCACCGCCCCGGCCCAGGTGCCGCCGGTGTCCTCGTCGCCGGCGACGACCACCGTGAGGATGGACAGCGCGTAGATCAACTTGTTCCTGCCCATTGCGGTGCCGACGCTGAACGGCGCCTCGGGTCCGTACGGCGTGCACAGGACCGTGCTCCCACCGAGGATGGCCCTTCGGGTATCCGCTTTCGACACGGCCCTCGACAGGGAGTCGGCGAGGACACCGGTCACGCAGCCCCCGGCATTGTGGGCTGCGCCCATCGCCAACCGGTCGACGCCACGGGCCCCACCGGAAACCACCGGCAGGCCGTTCGCCACCGCCCTCCCCGCAACCCGTCTGGCCACCTCGGCGCCCTCTTCCGACACGCCGCGACTCCCCACGATCCCGACGCCGGCCACGGACAGCTGGTCGACGGCACCGGCGACGTGGAGCAGCGGTGGGGCTTTGTCGCCGAGACGCTCGCGCAGGCGCATCGGATAGCCCTCGTCGTGGACCGTCACCGTGGCGATCCCCGCCTCGCCGTAGCGCTCCAGTTCGAAGGCCAGCCCCACCGCCCGGTCGAGCAGCCGGACCACACGCTCCGACAGGACCCCGTCGAGTCCGAGGGTGACCAGGTCGTCCACCGAGGATCCGAGCAGGTCGCCCGGTGAGTCGGACAGTGGCCAGAACTCGGACGCCTTCAACGGATCGACGCCGTCGGCGGCCAGCCGGCTGACCAGCAGTGCCGTCGCCAGTGCGTCGTCGGACCGGCTCACGTCGAACGGCCGGACGAGTCGGCCAGGACGAACGGGTACACCGGACCCGATCCGGCCTCCCGCAGGGCAGCCCCCACGATGGTCAGCGTCCAACGCGAGTCGACCACGTCGTCGACCAGCAGGACCGGTCCACCGGGGACCGGACCCCTCACCGCGAAGGCGCCGTCGACGTTGCCGAACTGGCTGGTGCTGTTGTGCATGGTCTTCTGTGGCACTCCCGGTCGCACTCGCTCGAGGACATCCTTGCAGGGAAGCCCGAGCCTGTCGGCGAGTCGGTGGGCGAAGTCGGCCACCGGCTCCCCACTCGATGTCGACGGCACGTGGGCGACCCACATCGGAGCCGGGTCGGGTCGCCAACGCCCGGCAATCAGCTCGATGGACGCATCGAGGAGGTCGTCGCCGAACTGGCCGTCCTCCTGCTTGCACCGGCGGACCTCGTCGCCCCAGCCACCGTCGCCCCAGCGGCTCAGCACCCGACCCTCCTCGAGGCGGTGGTCGGGCGGGATGTTCGTGGAGTCCGGCCACTTCTTCCGTGGCTCGACCGGCAGGAAGCCCGACCGAAGCGCCTCGACGGCCGCAGCCACCAGCGACCGGTCGAGGTCGAAGGTCAACGACGGTTCGGTGCACCGGTCGCAGACCCCGCAGCTCTGGTCGACCCGGTCGTCGAGCAGACCACGCAGATGCTGCATCCGGCAACCCTCGAACGACGCGTAACCGCGCATCTGCTCCTGTTCCGCACGGCGAAGTTCCGTGACGGCCTCTGCCCGCTCCAGGTCGTACGACCAGGGTTGGAGCGTGCGCCGCCACCGGGAGCCCACCTTCTCGACCGCTCCCTCGACGTCGAGCGTCCGGAGCAGGTGGGAGAGCCGGTTCCGTCGCACATTGAACCGAACCTCCAGTTCCCTGAGGAGGAAGCCCTCCCCCGACTCCTCGAGGAACGCCACCACCTCGCCGGCCAGGTCTGGCGGAGGGAACGCGTTCTGGATGAAGAAGTCCTGGATGTCGCCGTCTTCGCGGCCTCGGAGCAGGACCCCCCACGACTCGTCGAGGCGTCGACCGGCACGCCCGACCTGCTGGTAGTAGGCGATCGGCGATGCCGGTGCCTGATAGTGGATGACGAAGGACAGGTCTGGCTTGTCGAACCCCATCCCGAGCGCAACCGTCGCCACGACGACGTCGACCTCGTTCCCGAGGAGCCGGCGTTCGAGTTCCTCCTTCTCTGCGGTATCGAGCTGCGCGTGGTAGGCCGCGGCGTTCAGCCCCCGGGACCGGAGCCAGTCGGCGACACGGCGGCTGTCGGCGACCGTGAGCGTGTAGACGATCCCGGAACCCCCGAGGCGGGGGATCGCCGTGGCGAGCCAGGCCATGCGCTCGGCAGGCGCAGGCAAGTCGAGGACATGGAGCCCGAGACCCTCGCGGTGCAACGGCCCACGGATGACCTGCAGCCGATCGCCGAGTTGGCCGGCCACGTCGTCGACGACCCGGTCGTTCGCCGTTGCCGTGCAACCCACGACCGGAACGCCGCGTGGCAGCCGGTCGAGTACCCGCCCGATGCGCTGGTAGTCGGGCCGGAAGTCGTGCCCCCAGTCGGAGATGCAGTGGACCTCGTCCACGACGAGGAGGCCCGCCTTCGAACCGACCTCGGGCAGGACATCCCGCTGGAAGGCCTCGTTGGCGAGGCGCTCCGGTGAGATCAGGAGCACGTCGACCTCACCGGCGTCGAGCCGGGACTCGATGTCGTTCCAGTCGTCGCGATTCGCATGGTTGATGCTGACGGCATGTACGCCCATGCGCTCGGCCGCAGCAATCTGGTTGCGCATGAGGGCCAACAGCGGCGACACGAGCAGGGTCGGTCCGGCGCCCCGGTCCCGGAGCATCCGCGTGGCGATGAAGTAGACGGCGCTCTTGCCCCAGCCTGTGCGCTGCACGAGGAACACCCGCCCCCGGTCCTCGACCAGCGACCGGACGGCCTCGAGTTGCTGCGGGCGGAACTCGGAATGGTTGTCTCCGGTCAACCGTCGCAGCAGGTCGTGCGCCTCGGCCTCGAAGTTGTCGCTCATCTCTCCTCCGGGGATCGCCGGCTTCACCGACCATTGTCACCCGGCGCTGTGACAGTCGCACGGGTACCCCGGTCAGGCACCACGGGCGAACTTGTGGTTCCCTTTCTGCACCCCACATGCTGAACCCCGGAGTAGCACTGCGATGACCGACGACCCACGTTCGCCCAAGGCTGCCGAGGCACAGACGCGTTCCGACCTCGACGCCTTCGCCGACACCCTCCCCCCCGACGACGGCAGCGACGCCGCCAACGTGGCTCGCGGTTTCATCGCCACCCGCGTCGAGCCGATCATCGACAAGCTGGTGCCCAACGCGTGGCTGCCGATCAGCTGGGACCTCTCGAAGTCGGACTTCGTGCACGGCCCCTGTCCCGACACCGTCAACCCGGCGCTCTGGCGCCAGGCCGGGTTCAACGCCAAGCACGGCCTCTACGAGATCT
>CAJXIS010000062.1 GCA_913054115.1 uncultured Acidimicrobiaceae bacterium
CGCGAAGAAGCTGGACAGGATCCACGCCACCAAGGACACACGGTCGGCATCGATCCCGGCCAACTCGGTCATCCGGGGACTCTCGACGACGGCGCGCATGGCGAGGCCCAGGGAGGTGAACCGGAACAGGGCGCCAAGGCCCAGCATGCCGACGACCGCCACGCCGAGGGCGACCAGCTCGTCCCGGCTGAACGGGTAGACGCCGAGCGGGTCGTAGAACACGTTGGCACCGTCGGGGACGAGGCCCACCGGCGTCTTCCCGGCGACGCCGGCGAAGCCCGTCAGCGTCTCGAAGAGGCTCGGCAACGCCACCGACAGCCCGATCGCCACCACCAGCTTCGAGACCGCCGACGCCGTTCGGAGGTGCCGGAAGATCAGGCGCTCCATGAGCAGGCCGATCAGTGGCGCCAACACGAACACCGACAGGATCAGTGCCGGAACGGTCGACCATCCCCACTCGACCCGTGCCTGGAAGTACATCGCCGCCGAGACGAAGGCCTGCGCCCCGAACGCCAGGTTGAAGACCCCCGAGGTCTTGTAGGTCAGGACGAAGCCGAGTGCGACGAGGGCATACACGGCACCGGGCGGTGTCCCCTGGAGGACGGCACGGATGACATCGGTTCCGGTTCCTGCTGCGAACACCATGGGTGGTCGATGTCGCCCGGTCAGCCCCCGAAGGAGGTCTGCTGCGGCTCCGACCACGCCAGGTCGGCATTGTCCCAGCAGAGCCACGGGGTCGCCGGATCGGCGACGGTCTCCATCACCCCATCACCCATGCGCAGGGACGCTGCGCATTCCAGCCGGTAGCCGTTGGACTGGTCGTCCGGGGTCGTCGGCACGTGCTGGCGGGTCCAGTCGATCGGCACGACGAGGCCGCCGGCGTCCCATGCGGTCCGGCCGTTCATCTCGGCGATCACGGACGCACGGTCGAAGTCGGGACCGGTGCCGAGCAGTGCCTCGAAGGCCGTGTGGGCGTTGATCCACCCGATCATCGCCAACTCCGAGAGCTCCCTTCCCCCGGCAGCCATGTGTGTCTTGAACGCCGCAGCCAACTCGTTGCCACTGTCCGCCTCGAAGGGCTCGAACTGAGGCGCCACGTAGTCGCCGTCGAACAGGTCGCCCGCCTCGGCGACGAACGGGTGGTTGTAGGTGTTGGGGTGGTAGAGGACCGCTTCCATGCCCTGTCGCTTCATCTCCTGGGCCATGGTCTTCATGCCGTTGAGGTCCATGCACGTGGAGATGAAGTCGACGCCCGCTCCCATCATCGCCGTCACCTCGGGGGCGATGCCGTTGGGCAGTCCGAAGTCGAGATCGTCGTTGAAGTAGGCCATCTCGGCGCCGATGTCGGCCGAGTACCGCTCGATGGAGTCGGCCACCGCCCTGGCGCAGACCTTGGAGTTCTCGCTGATGCCGTAGCCCAGCGAGGCCACCTTCGTGCTCCCGGAGAACTGCACCAGGTACGGCACGTGGCGCTGGGTGCACTCGGCGCACATCGCCGGGATGTGTCCGAAGATGTTGAAGCGGTTGGCGGACTCCGTGGCGTGGATGTTCCAGACGTAGGTCGGAATGGCCGCCTCGTCGAGGTCGCCCCAGCCGCTGGCGACGAGCGTGGCGCTGAACGCCGCAAAGGAGTCCTCCCCGGCGATCACCTCGAGGGCCCTGATCTGGTTCTGGAGCAGTTCGTCGTCGAGCTCCTCGTGGACCACGAGGTCGCGGCCGAACAGACCACCCTCGGCGTTGCGGAACTCGAAGTACGAGCGGATCCCGTCCAGGTAGCAGTCGAGGATGCATGTGCCGAGGGGGTTGTTCGATCGGAGGCCGATGACGGCGAACCGGATCTCCTCGTCGGTCACGCCCGGGACACCTTCGAGCGCCACGAACTCGTGGCGCAGGTCGGGCACCGTCGTCGTCGTGGTCGTCGTGGTGGTGGTCGTGGTGGGCGCCGGTGGAGCCGTCGTGGTGGGCGCCGTCGTGGTGGTCTCCGGTGGAGCCGTCGTGGTCGTTGGCGCCGCCGTCGTCGTGGTCGTTGGCGCCGCCGTCGTCGTGGGCGGAGCAGCCGTGGTCGTCGGAGCAGCGTCCCCGCCATCCGAGTTGCCACAGGCACCAGCGGCGAGCATCAGGGCTCCCACCACACCCAACAGGCACTTCCTCGCTCGAACCATGAATCCCCCGATCCTCGGTACATCGCTTTCGCGAACGACGACGCGAAGTTACCCCGAGTCGCCGGCCATCCCGCAATCGCATCGACGCACCGGGTCGGGCCGCATTGCCCGCGCCCCGGAAAACTCCCCTACGGTCTCGCCTACCGGACCGAACAGGGGATCCCACGTGCAACTGAGATTCGACGAGGCGACCGAGGCATTCCGCTCCAAGTTCGTCGCATGGCTGGACGCCAACCTCCCCGCACCGTCGACGACCGGCGAGCGCCCCACGTCGAGCGCCGGCGTCCCATCGTGGTCCCGGGCCTTCCAGCGGCGCATGTTCGACGACGGCTGGCTGGTGCCCGGCTATCCGCCCGAGCACGGGGGACGCAACGCCGGGCTCTCCGAGCAGATGGTGTACTTCGAGGAACTGGCCGGACGACACGTCAGCCGCAGCCTCAACCCCCAGGGCCTCGGCATCGTCGCATCGTCGATCATCGAATTCGGCGACGACGATCAACGACGGGACTACGCCATCCCGATCCTGCGTGCCGAGATCACCGCAGCACTGGGCATGAGCGAACCCGGTGCCGGCAGCGACCTGGCCGGACTCACCACCCGGGCCGTGCCCGACGGTGACCACTTCGTCGTCAACGGGCAGAAGGTCTGGACCTCCGGCGCCCACGACGCCGACATGCTGCTGGCGTTCGTCCGGACGGACCCCGACGTCCCCAAGCACCGGGGCATCTCCGCCCTGATCATCGACACCGACACTCCGGGCCTCGAGTGTCGACCGTTCCCCGACCTGATGGGTCCCGACCACCTCGACTTCAACGAGGTCTTCTTCGACGACGTGGTCGTCCCACGCCGGAACCTGGTTGGCGACCTGAACGACGGGTGGCGGATCTGCACCGGGGCCCTGGCCCACGAGCGGGCGATGCTCTGGGTGCTGTGGTCCGAGGGGCTCGACACCTCGATCGCCGACCTCGTCCGGTGTGTGGGCGACACGCCGCTGGCCGAGGACGACGTGTTCCTCGACCGCCTGGGGTCGCTGCTCATCGACGCCGAGGCGCTCCGCCTCCTCGGCTACCGGGGCCTGGCGCGCCTGCAACGCGGTCTGGTGGCAGCCGACCAGTCGCTCCTCAAGTTGATGGGCTCCGAGGGCCAGCGCGATGTCGCACTCCTCGCCCTCGACGCCCTCGGGGCCGACGCCCTCGACCAGCGGAAGGGCACGTCTGTGTTCCAGCCATGGGGGGCCAACCGGGGCGATGCCAGCTGGTTCGACCGCTTCCTCAACTCCTTCGCCGGCACGATCTCCGGCGGGACCAGCGAGATCCAGCGCAACATCATCGCCGAGCGCGTCCTCGGCCTTCCGAGGGGCTGAGGCGCATGGACTTCGACATCACACGGGACCGGGGCTGAGACGCATGGACTTCGAGATCACACGGGACCGGGGCTGAGACGCATGGACTTCGAACTCGACGACGACCAGCGCGAGCTCCAGAGGGCTGTCCGCGAGGTCCTCGACAAAGAGTGTCCGCCCGCCTACGTGCGACGGATCGTCGACGAGGGCCACGACCCGACCGACCTCTGGGACACCCTCACCGGCCTCGACTGGCCCGCACTCGCACTCGCCCCCGAAGTCGGCGGCCTTGGCATGACCTGGGTCGATCAGGCCATCGTCCTCGAGGAACTCGGCTACGCCTCGGCACCGGGGCCATTCCTCGCCACGTGCACGCAGTTCGCACCGGCGGTCCACCAGGTCGGGACCGCCGATGAACGGCTGCGGTTCCTCGGTCCCGTGGCACGCGGCGAGCGCACGGGGACGCTCGCCTTCGACGAGGGTTCAGGGTCCTGGGACCCCTCCGACGTGGCGGCAACTGCGGTTGCAGGTGAAGGCGGGTGGGTCATGGCCGGCACCAAGGAGTTCGTCGTCGATGGCGACACGGCCGACGAGGTTGCCGTCGCCCTCCGGATCGACGGCGAGTTGCGTCTCGCCATCGTGCCCGGCGGGGACCTGGACGCCGAGCCCATCGACCCCATCGACCCCACCACCAGGCATGCCCGGATCCGCCTCGACGGCGTCCGCATCGACGACGACCGGCTCCTGGGAGCGGGCGATGCGACCCATGCGCTCCGCAGCGCCCTCGAGGAGTCCGTCACCGCCGTGGCGCTCACGACCGTCGGCGCCTGCCAGCGGATCCTCGACCTGGACCTCGGGCACGTCAAGGAACGCCACCAGTTCGGCGTGCCGATCGGCTCGTTCCAGGCCGTGAAGCACAAGTTGGCCGACATGTACCGGGATGTCGAACGGGCCAGGGCACTCGGGTACTTCGCCGCCCTCTGCATCGCCGAGGACGACCCCCGCCGTGGGCGGGCCGCCGCCATGGCCAAGGCCTCTGCCGGAGAGTGCCAACGGCGCGTCGTGCAGGACGGCCTCCAACTCTTCGGCGGGATCGGCTACTCGTGGGAGCACGACCTCCACCTGTACCTGCGCCGCGCCAAGGTCGGCGACCTCCACTTCGGCACGAGCAGCCGCCACCGCCGTCACATCGCCCGTCTCGCCCTCGGCGGTTCCTAGCCGTTGGAGACCGTGGCATCGCCCCTTCGTGGATGCGCGTCGAACACGACGGGCAACGCCGCTGGGCCCCGGAAGGCGTAGCCCGAGACCTCCGGGGCGGGAGCATCGCCGTCCAGTCGGACGCCCGGCAGCATGTCCAGCACGGCAGCCACCCCCACCTCCATCTCCAGGCGGGCCAGGTGCATCCCCAGGCACAGGTGGGGACCACCGCCGAATCCGAAGTGGGCCCCCGCCTCCCGGTCGAGGTCGAAGTCGTCGGGGTCCGGCCACCGGCCGGGATCGCGTCCGGCCGAGCCGCTCAGCACCGTGACCGGGGAACCGGCCGGGATCGGGCAGCCGGCCAGCTCGGTGTCCACCGTGGTTCGACGCATGACCATGGTGATGGAGGTCTCCCAGCGCAGCGTCTCCTCGACGAGCCGTGGGATCAGGCTGCGGTCCGCCTCCACCCGTTCCCGGACGTGCGGCAGGGTCAACAGGGCCACGAGGGCGCTGCCGAGCGCCCGGTAGGTGGTCTCCGCTCCCGCTGG
Organism: uncultured Acidimicrobiaceae bacterium; assembly: GCA_913054115.1. Lineage (GTDB taxonomy): Bacteria > Actinomycetota > Acidimicrobiia > Acidimicrobiales > MedAcidi-G1 > S20-B6. The sequence goes on from CAJXIS010000062.1 coordinate 5,250, forward strand.
CAGGAGGAGCCGCAGAAAGCCGTAGAGCCGTTCCTCGGAGAGGCGTTCGCCGTCCACCTCGGCGTTGACCAGCTCGGAGAGCAGGTCACCGGTCGGTGCGGACCGTCTGGCCTCGACGAGCGGTGCCAGGTACTCGGCCATCGCCGCCGAAGCGGCCATGCCGGCCTCCGGGTCGAGCGGTCCGAAGTTGATCTGCTCGGCCCACGTGGTGAACTGCTCGTGGTCCTCGAGCGGCACGCCCACGATCCCGCAGATCACCTGCACCGGGTAGTGGGCGGTGAAGTCGGCGACGAGGTCCGCCCGACCGACCGGCTGGACCGCTCCGAGCAGACGGCCGACGATCGGCTCGATCAGCTCGGTGCGCCACCGGTCGAGGTTCGAACGACGAAAGGCCGGCGCCACGAGGTTCCGGTAGTCGCGGTGCTCCTCGCCGTCGAGCGCCAGGATGAGGTCGCCCATGAACGGCCCCATGAAGTCGCCGTTGATGGTCGACGAGAAGGTGCGCGGGTCCCGCAGGACGACCCCGACGTCATCGTGGCCCAGCACGTGGAACGAGCCGGTTTCCTCCCAGGGTTGGGGTTCGACCGACACCACCGGACAGTGTCCGCGGGCCTCGGCCCACATCGCATGGGGTTGGGCGGTCTCCCAGTCGTCGAACTCCGGTAGCCGGTATTCCACGGCGCCTCACTCTCCGTCCCTCGCCCCCTCACCGGTCGTCCCATCAACGGCCCGGCTGGCTACCTGCCGGGGGACCCCGGTCTACCATTGATGGCCACCAGGACCAAAAGGGGAACGACATGGAAGACGTGCTTCGATACGAGGGGACCCGTGCCGTGGTGACCGGCGCTGCATCTGGGATGGGCGCAGCGACGGCGACGATCCTGATCGACCTCGGTGCCGAGGTCCACGGGCTCGACATCCGACCCTGCGACGTCCCCGTCCATGCCTCGCACCTCGTCGACCTGTCGGACACAGACCAGATCGACGACGCCGTCGAAGCCATCGGGGGCCCGATCGACAGCCTGTTCAACTGCGCCGGCCTGCCGACGACCGCCCCGGACCTCGACGTGATGCTCGTGAACTTCGCCGGCCACCGCCACCTCACCGAGGCCGTCATCCCCCTCCTGTCCGACGGCGCCGGGATCGCGTTCATCTCGTCGGTGGCCGGAATGGGCTGGGTGGCCAACGCGGCCAAGATCCTGCCGCTCGTCATGACCCCCGATTTCGACGCTGCCAGGGCATGGTGCGAAGAACATCCCGAGGTCGTCGGCGGCATGGGGTACCCCGCCTCCAAGGAGGCCATCAACGCCTACGTGGCGCTGCGCGGCTTCCAACTGGCCCCGTCGGGGGTACGGCTCAACAGCCTCAACCCGGGCCCGACCGACACGCCGATGATGCCCTCGTTCATCGAGTCGCAGGGCCAGGATTTCTTCGACAACTTCCCGAAGCCGGTCGGCCGCAATGCCCGTCCCGACGAACAGGCGTGGGCGCTCGTGCTCCTCAACAGCCCGCGCAACAGCTACACGACCGCCACCTCGCACTTCGCCGACGGCGGGTTCACGGGCGGCCTTTTCACCGGGGGCATCGACATGGCCCTCCTCATGCCGCCGGAGTAGCCGAGGCCACGGGGACCGCCGCAGCGGGAACCCTCAGAGGATCGCGCCGCTCTCCTTCAGCGCCGCTATCTCTTCCCAGGTCAGCCCCAGGTCGAGGAGCACCGTCTCGGTGTGCTCGCCGTGCTCCGGTCCGCGTTCGACGCTGACCGGCACCTCGTCGAACATGGCCGGGCTGGCCACCAACTGGACCTCCTCGCCGTTGCCGGCGGTCATCGTCGGGAGGTAGCCGTTGGCGATCACCTGGGGGTCGTCGTAGAGCTCAATCAGGGACTGGAACGGCGCCCACACACCCTTGAATTCGTCGAGCGCCTTCTTCCAGTGGGCCAGCGGCTGCGACCCGAAGGCCTCGTCGAGGATGGCGATGCACTCGGTGCAGTGCTCGGCCCGCGACACGGCGTCGGCGAACCGGGGGTCGGTCGCCAGGTCAGGGCGTTCGAGGCGATCCGCCAGGTCGGCCCAGAACTTGTCAGGCTGCAGAAGGATGAGCGTGATGAAGCGGTCGTCCGAGGTGCGGTAGGCGTTGACCCCGGGGTTGACGGCCTTGGTGCGGTCCCGGGGCGGGAAGCTTCCGAGTCCGAACAACTTGGCGGCGACGACCAGCGGGGACGCCTGCCACATGGCGGTGGCCAGCAGCGAGACGTCGACGATGCTGGGCTCGCCGGTCCGCTCCCTCTTGGCGATGGCGGCGGCGATGGCGCCGGCGGTTGCGAGCCCGCCCATCACATCGCCGAACGCCGGGGCCGGCTGCCCCTGGGGCCAGCCGTCGGCATCGCCCGGGAAGAGCCCGGCGACGCCGCCCCTGGCCCAGAAGCTGGCACCGTCGTAGCCGCCTTTGTGTGCGTCGGGGCCGTGCACCCCCTGGCCGGTGCCACGGGCCACGATGATCGATGGGTTGCGGGCCCGCAGATCCTCGACCTCGATCCCCAGCTTGGTCCGGACGTGTGGCAGTGCGTTGGTCAGGAAAACGTCGGCGGTCTCGACGAGCCTCATCAGGGCCTCGTGGCCGTCGGGATGGGCCAGGTCGATGCCGATCGACTTCTTGCCCCGGTTGGGCTGCTCCATCATGAAGTTGACCCCGCCCGCCATGCCCGGCATGAGGCCCGATGTGATCAGGCCCCGCTGCGGGTCGCCGGTGACCGGATGCTCGACCTTGAGCACCTCGGCCCCCCAGTCAACGAGCACCGCCCCACCGGCTGGGACGAACGTCCAGCTGGCGAACTCGACGACCCGGATGCCGTCCAGTGGTCCTGCCATGGGAATGCCTCCTCGGTCGTACCGCTCAGGCCACGGGCCAGGCGACGGTCTTGGTCTCGGTGTAGGTCTCGAGCCCCTCGATGCCGCACTGGCGGCCGATCCCTGACCCCTTGTAGCCACCGAACGGGGCATCGGCGCCGTACCAGACGCCGTTGTTGATCCCGAGCGTGCCGGTACGGATGCGCCGGGCGACGCCCTTGGCACGGTCGAGGTCGGCCGAGTGGATCATGCCGCTCAGGCCGTAGTCGGAGTCGTTGGCGATGCGCACGGCGTCATCGTCGTCGTCGAAGGGGATGATCACCAGCACCGGGCCGAAGACCTCTTCACGGGCGATCGCCATCGAGTTGTCGACGTCGGCGAAGAGCGTCGGCTCCACGTACCAGCCCCGTTCGAGGTGTGCCGGGCGGCCGCCGCCCACGACCAGCCGGGCGCCCTCGTCCACACCCCTGGCGAGGTACCCGAGGACGCGTTCCTGTTGGCGCTGCGAGATCTGCGGCCCCTGGAGGTTGGCGGTATCCATCGGATCACCGTACGCCCAGCCCTCGAACCCCGCACGGACGACCTCGACCGCCTCGTCGTAGCGGGAGCGCGGGACGAGCATCCGGGTCGGGATGGCACAACCCTGACCGGCGTGCATGCAGCACGTGACCGCCCCCGGCAGGACCGCCGCGAAGTCGGCGTCGTCGAGCACGAGGTTCACGGACTTCCCGCCCAGTTCCAGAAACACCGACTTGAGCGTGGCCGACGCCGCCTCCATGATCCGCCTCCCGGTCGCCGTCGATCCGGTGAAGGCCACCATGTCGACATCAGGGGAGGTGCTGAGCACCTCGCCGACGAGGTGGTCCGACGACGTCACGATGTTGAGCACCCCCGGGGGGATGTCGGTCTTCTCGGCGACCAGCCGGGCCAGACGGGTGGCGTTCCAGGGGGTGTCGGGGGCCGGCTTGAGGACGCACGTGTTCCCCATCGCCAGCACGGGGCCGAGCTTGTTGAGGATGATCTCCATCGGGAAGTTCCACGGCACGATCACCCCGACCACGCCCACGGGCTCCTTCCACACCTCCCGCTCCGACTCATAGCCGATGCCGAAGGCGTCCTTCGGCGGCAACGCCCGGGACCATGGGAACTCGTCGATCATGTCCCGGGGCCAGCGCAGCGCCTCGCGCAGCGGGGCATCGAGT
>CAJXIS010000063.1 GCA_913054115.1 uncultured Acidimicrobiaceae bacterium
CGAGTCGAGGCTCGCCGAGTCGCAGGAGGTGATCGAACCGGGCCACGGGGGAAGCGTCGGGTACGTGGTCGCCGACGTGACCGACGAGGCCTCTGTGCGGGCGGCGGTCGAGGCTGCGGTCGAAGCGGCCGGCAACCTGGCCGGCGTCGTGGCCAACGCCGGGGGTGGCGGCGGCATGGGCCCATACCACGTCCAGGACACCGACGAGTTCCTGCGGGTGCTCCACCTCAACGTGCTCGGCACGATGCTGTGCGTGAAGCACGCCGTGCCTCACCTGGTCGCCAACGGAGGCGGTTCGTTCGTCGGGATGTCGTCGATCGCCGGGCACGTCACCCACCCCTGGTTCGGCGCCTACCCGGTGGCCAAGGCCGGCATCGAGCAGATGATGCGCAACGCCGCCGACGAGTTCGGCCGCTCGAACGTGCGGTTCAACGCAGTGCGGCCCGGTTTCATCGCCACAGAGATCATGGGGATGATCCCCACCGACAGCGACGTGTACGACAGCTACGTCCGCAACACCCCGATGGGCGACGTCGGCCAACCCGAGGACGTCGGGAACCTGGTCCGGTTCCTGATCGGCCCGGAATCGCGCTGGATCACCGGCACCTGCATCAACATCGACGGCGGCAACGCCCTGCGGGCGGGCCCCGACTTCTCGCAGTTCGTGGCACCGGCCCTCGGCGACGACGTCATGTCCGGCAACCTGCCCGACTGACCCGAATGCCGCCCGGCTCAGGCCGGGTCGACGACCAGGTGGGCCTCGCGGAGGCCGTAGACGAAGGCGTTGGGCATCTCGACCGGCTCGGTGCCGGGGGCGATGCGGGGGTTGCGGAAGCGCCTGGCGAACTCCTCGAAGAACACCCGGATCTCGAGTCGGGCCAGCGCCGCCCCGAGGCAGAAGTGGGTGCCGTTGCCGAACGCCAGGTGGTGGTTGGGATGGCGGGTGACGTCGAACGACTCGGGGTCGTCGAAGTGGGCCGGGTCCCGATTGGCCGACGAGTACATGAGCAGCACCTGCTGGCCGGCGCCGACGGTCACGCCGCCGATCTCGACGTCCTCGGTCGCCACCCGGCACATGTTGTGGATCGGGGTGACCCAGCGGATGAACTCCTCGGTCGCCACGACCGGGTCGGCGCCGTCGACGAGCGCCTGGAACTGGTCGGGGCGCCGCGTCAGCTCCACGAGCGTTCGGGCGATCACCGTGCGGGTCGTCTCGGCGCCGCCGTCGAGCAGCAGCAGGCAGTCGGAGATGATCTCGTCGAGGCCGAACGGGTAGCCGTCGAGTCCCGCGACCTCCCGGTCGACCCAGACGTCCATGACGGTCTCGACCGGGCAGCCGCCGCCCGAGCGCTCGGACTTCGTCGACTCGTAGACGTTCATGCAGGCCTCGGCGAACTCGAAGACCGCCATCACGCCGTCGTGGTCGTGGTAACGGGGGCCGCCGCCGAGGGCGATTGTGCGCTCCGACCACTCCTTGAGCTGCGACCAGGACTCGTCGGGGAAGCCGAGCAGCAGCCCGATCATCTGGGCGGGCAGCGGCGCAGCCAGCTGCGAGATGATCTCGGCCCCGCCGGTCTCGGCCAGGTCGTCGAGCAGACCGGTGACGACGCCGCGCACGTGGTCCTCCCAGTTGCCGGCGGCCCGTGGCGTGAACCGCCGGGAGACCAGGTTGCGGCGCACCATGTGGTGCGGGTCGTCGAGGCCGATGATCGAGGCGTCGGCCGGGATGTTGGGCCGGTAGCCGCCCTTTTCATTGCCCGAGTTGGTGAACCGAAACTTGTCGCGCTCGATGGCGATGATGTCGTCGTAGCGGGACACGCCCCAGATTTCGTTGACCTCGTCCCAGTAGACGGGCTCGTTGTCGCGCATCCAGGCGTAGGTCGGGTACGGGTCGTTCACGTAGAAGTCGCCGTCGAGGAGGTCCAGCCGCTCGGGGTTCGCCATGGCCGGATCGTAGGCCCAGGTCCTCCGGCGGCTACAACCGTGGTCGAAGGTCGGATCGATCGGGAGGAGTTTCAGGGTGCGAGCAGTGCGAACCGTGGACGGGGAGTTCACGGTCGTCGAGGTCGACGAACCCGATCCGGCCGACGGCGAGGTCGTCATCGACATCGCCGCAACGGGGATCTGCGGCTCGGACCTGCACCTGCAGGGCTTCGGCATCCCGGTCACGTTCGGCCACGAGTGCGCCGGCCACCTCGCCGACGGCACGCCCGTGGCGATCCAGCCGCTCATGCACTGTGGCGCCTGCGACCGCTGCCTCGACGGCCAGACCCACCTCTGCCGCAACGGCAGCGCCACCATGTACGGCATCGCCCGCGACGGCGGCATGGCCGACCGGCTGGTGGTCGATGCATCGTGCCTCATCCCCCTGCCCGACGGCGTGCCCGTCGCCGACGCCTGCCTCGTCGAGCCGCTGGCCGTCGCCCAGCACGCCGCCAACTCGGCCGGTGCGGAGTCGGGCCAGCGGGTGCTCGTCGTCGGAGGCGGCATGGTCGGCCTGGCCTGCGTGGCGACGTTCCGTGCCGCCGGTGCCGATGTCGACCTGTCGGCCCGCCACGACCACCAGGTCGCCGCCGGCGAGAGCCTGGGCGCCGGTACCGCCGCAGTGGGCGAGTACGACATCGTGGTCGACGCCGCCGGCACCGGGAGCGCCGTCGCCACGGCCATCGACCACGCAAGGCCCGGCGCCGTGCTGTCGGTGCCTGCCGTCTACTGGGAGCCGCTGACCATCCCGAACGCCGCCATGCTCGTGGTCAAGGAGATCCGGATGCAGCCCTCGTACACCTACGGCCACCACCACGGCGTGCGCGAGGTCGATGAGGCGGCGGCCCTGCTGGCGGACTGCCCGGAGCTCGCCGAGGCGGTCATCACGCACCGGTTCGGCCTGGACGACGCCCCCGAGGCCTTCCGGGTGGCGGCCGACCGGGCGGCCGGCGCCATCAAGGTGGTGCTGGAGCCCTAGGCGAGCGTGACCATCTCGAAGCGGCTGGGCCGGTGGAGGACCTCCTCGACCAGCGGCCGGAAATCCTCGAGGGGCAGCTCGTCGTAGGCGGGGTCGAAGCAGTTCTGGTCGTACTCGTCGCAGAAGGCCGCACAGTCGTCGAACCACTCGTGGTCCCGGAACGCCTCCCGGGCGTCCCGGTCGCCGCCGACATGGTGGAAGAAGTAGTACCCCTGGAACACGCCGTGGTGCCGGACGATCCAGTGGGTCCGGTCCGACACGTAGGGCTTGAGGATCTCGGCGGCCACGGCCGAGTGGTTGGCCGGCGCCACCACGTCGCCGACGTCGTGGAGCAGCGCCGCCACGACCATCTCGGTGTCCTCGCCGTTGCGCAGGGTCCGGGTGGCGCTCTGGAGCGAGTGCCGGTAGCGGTCGACCTGGTAGCCGAAGCGGGGCCCCTGCATGGAGCGGAGCAGGCCGAAGAGGTGGTCGGTCAACGAGTCATGGACGTGCTGGTTGAAGCTGGCCGTCGACTCGACGTAGTCGTCGGCCGTGCCGTCCTCCATGTTCGTCCAGGTGACGGTGCGGGGCGAGGTGGGATCCATCGCCGCGCAGTCTGACACGGCGATAGGGGCTCCGGACAGCCCCGGGGCTAGGTTCCGCGGCGATGGGAGGTCCGATGCGGTCCTACGACGAGTTCTCGATGTTGGTCGACAACGCCGCCGAGGCAGGGCTGGGTTGGGACGGCACGCCTCCGGTCGAGCGGCTCGACATCCCCGGCCCCGACGGTCTCGTCGTGAGCGCCGTCCGGTGGGGCACCGGGCCGCCCGAGCTGGTCCTGCTGCACGGCGGGGCGCAGAACGCCCACACCTGGGACACGGTCGCGCTCGCGCTGGGGCGGCCGCTGCTGGCGATCGATCTGCCGGGGCACGGCCACTCCGACTGGAGGCCGCAGAAGGACTACACGCCGGCGGTGCTTGCCGCCGAGGTCGCCCGCATCGTCGAGGCCGACGCCCCGGCCGCCGAGGCGGTGGTCGGTATGTCGCTGGGCGGCCTCACGGCGCTGTGCCTGGCGACCGACCGGCCCGACCTGGTGCGGCGGCTCGGGCTGGTCGACATCACCCCCGGCACCGACCACGCCAAGGCCGAGCCGATCATCGCCTTCGTGTCGGGACCTGCGCACTTCGACGACTTCGACGCCATCCTCGCCCACACCGTGGAGCACAACCCCACCCGCTCCGAGTCGTCGCTGCGCCGCGGCGTCCTGCACAACGCCTGCGAACAGGACGACGGCTCGTGGTCGTGGCGCTGGGACCCGATGCGCGACTGGAAGACCGGTGAGGGGTCGAAGGAGAATGCCGAGAAGGCCCCCGACTTCGGTGCCCTCTGGGACCGGGTCTCGTCGCTGGCGTGTCCCGTCCACCTGTGGCTGGGCGGGGCATGGAGCGTCGTCGGGGACGAGGACGTGGACGAGTTCCGGGGACGGCAGCCCGACGTGTCGATCACGACCGTCGAGGGTGCCGGCCACAGCATCCAGGGCGACCGCCCCCTCGAGCTGGTGGCCCTGATCGAGGACCTGCTGGCAGGACCTGCCTAGAGTCCGTCGATGCGGCGGTAGCCCTCGGCGAGGGGGAAGCCGAAGCGTTCTCCGACCTCGGCCAGCCCGGACAGGATCCCGTCGCGGAAGGCGTCGGCCTGCGAGCCGTCGTCGCCGGCACCGATGCCCATTGTGGAGAGGTGCTGGGAGCGGTGCGCCAGCAGCGCCGCCACCTTGGTCGCCGCCGCCACCTCGTCGACCGGCTCGGCGTGGTTCGGCTCCTCGGTGTCGAACAGCAGCAGTTCGTCGGGCCGGTGGTGGGCGAGGCCGGAGCGCCCCACCTCTGAGAGGAAGTGCGGGTCACGGGCGGCCACGGCGCCGTCGGTGACGAGGAAGCCCGCCGCCCGGTGGTCGGGGTGGAGCCGCCAGCGCCGCCACGGGTCGTGGCCGAGCAGCACCTCGGGTCGGAGGTGCCGGATCCAGGACGCCACCTCGTGGGCCGTGGCGCGGTCGGCATCGAGCTCGCCGTCGACCCGGTCGAGGAACACGATCTCGCCGGTCGCCCCGAGCCGTTCGGCGGCGGCGTGTTGCTCGTCTCGTCTGGTGGAGACCAGGCGGGACGGGTCCTCGTCTGGGTCCCAGCTGCCCTTGGAGCCGTCGGTGCACACCAGGATGTGGACCTCGCAGCCGGCGGCGGCCCAGGCGGCGAGCGTGGCGCCGGCGTAGAGCTCGACATCGTCCGGGTGTGCGCCCACGGCCAGCGCCCGGGACGGAACCGGCAGCCCGGTCACTTCGATGGCTGGAACTCGAGGTCTGCGGGTTCGTCGACGTCCCAGCCCAGGTCCGGGTCGGGAAGGCTGCGCCACGGCAGGCCCAGGCGCTGCGCCTCGGCGACATGGCGGGCGTGGGAACCCGGCCCGTAGGCGAACCGGAAGCCGGCACCGACCGGGACCACGGCCACGGGCGTGCCGTCGCCGTGGCGGTCGGGCACGAGCGTGACCCCGTCGAAGTCGGCGCAGCGGGCGAGGTCGGTGGCACGGGGCAGGTCGCCGTGGGCGACGATCACACGCTCGAAGCCGTCGGCGGCCAGTGCGGCGATGCCGGCGTGGACCGCCCGGTCGAGGCCGGGTCCGTCGACCCGGATCACCGATGCGCCGAGCCCCTCCGCCCAGTCGGCGACCTGGTCGTCGTCGCACACCACCGCCACGTGCAGGGGTGCGGCGGCGGCGACCACCGTTTCGGCCATGCGGCGGGCCAGGTCGGCCCGCTCACCCGCATCGAGGACCGACGACAGGCGCGCCTTGGCGCCACGGAACGCCTTGAGGGGGATCAGTACGGCCGTCTGCACCCGGAGAGTCTACGGGCGGGCCGCCCGCCGGAATCCGTCTGCGCCCCGGGGGCAGTCCGGGTCCATTGCGCTGAGGTGATCGACGCGATGTGCGCCTGTTCGTCCACGACACGAGCGCAGCCAGGCAACGCCCCGGTCGGCGTTGCGCTTTCGAGACTCCTGTCCTCACCAGGGTCGGGGCCTGCGGTTCACCTGAGACCTGTGTTCAACCATGGGGCGTGGCTCGGCTCCCGTTTCGGTATGTGGCCACCTCGGCGCTCGCTGTGCTTGGGTTGACGACGGTGGTGGTTGCCACAGGCGAACCTGTCGAATCAGCTCGGTGCCTTTGGCAGAGCCGAAACGGTTGGACCGTGGAGTTTCCACGCGAATCCCTTCCCGAGGAACTCTTCTTGAGAGAGATCGAGGCTCAGACGACTTGCGTCGACATCGCGGTCGTCTACGTGAATGCCGATGTCGTTGACGAGGGGCACGTTGCGCGACCAGTCGGAGCCAAGGGCCATTTCGTGCGTGGCGACATCATCTGGGTGCTCGTCGAGAGCGACAACTCTGACGCGGTCGAGTGCGGAGCAGTCCTGCCGATTTATCGGGAGTCCTACGAGGCGTTGGAGACCCTTGGCTGTCCGACAGAGTCACCACCCGGGTAGAGGATGGCCGATTGGTGACCCTGACCCGCTCTGAAACGTCAGACGAGCTTTACGGTGAGACATGAAGACCTCCGGTTGGTGAAGACGGCTATCTCCACTGCACCGGAGGTCTTCGTCTTACGCCAACCTCGTAACCAACCTCATGGCCGAGTACACCTAGGCTCGCCCGCATGACGACTCGGGCCGCCGTGATCGGTGCGGGCTCCTGGGGCACGACCGTTGCCTCGCTGCTGGCCCCCCGGGTGCCGACCGTGCTGTGGTCCCGTCGCCCCGCCGTGGCCGCCGACATCGCCGCCGGGCGCGGCAACCAGCGCTACCTCGCCGGCTTCGACCTGCCCGGTGAACTCGAGGCAACCGCCGACCTCGCCGAGGCGGTGTCCGGCGCCGATGTCGTCGTGGTCGGCGTGCCGACGCACGGGTTCCGGGAGACGCTCGCCGCAGCGGCACCGGCCATCGGCGCCGGCGTGCCGGTGATCAGCCTCGCCAAGGGCTTCGAGCAGGGCACCCGCCTGCGCATGACCCAGGTGGCCGCCGAGGTGCTTCCGGGCCACCCGGTCGGCGTGCTCACCGGCCCCAACCTGGCCAAGGAGATCCTCGACGGCCAGGCGGCGGCAACGGTCGTGGCGTGTTCCGACGCCGACGTCGCCGAGACGCTGCAGGAACTGCTGGCCTCCGACCGCCTGCGCGTCTACACCAACGACGACATCGTCGGCTGCGAGATCGGCGGCGCCGTCAAGAACGTGATCGCCCTCGCCGCCGGGATGGCCGAGGGCCTCGGGGTCGGCGACAACGCCCGGGCTGCCCTCATCACCCGCGGCCTGGCCGAGCTGACCCGCCTGGGCGAGGCGCTCGGCGGCGACCCCCGGACCCTCTCGGGCCTGGCGGGCCTCGGCGACGTGCTCGTCACCTGCATGAGCCCGCAGAGCCGCAACCGCTGGGTCGGCGAACAGGTCGGCAGCGGCCGTGAGCCAGCAGAGGTGCTGGCCGGGATGGACCAGGTGGCCGAGGGGGTGCGCACCGCCGGCGTCGTCTGCGAGATCGCCGCCGAGGCCGGCATCGAGGTGCCGATCGCCGAGGGCGTGCGGGCCGTGATCGACGGTGGGCGGCCCCCCGTCGAGGTCTGGGCGGAGCTCATGGCCCGAAGAGCCCGCCCCGAGGTCGACTGAGCGTGGGGCTTCTCGACCGCTTCCGGCCGCCGCGCGCCCCGTCGGTTCCAGTTGTGGGCACACGCCTCGGGATCGACGGCGGCTTCTGCGCCGTGGTCGACGGATCGGCGGTCGTCCACCTGCTCGATCGACCGTTGCGGGTCGGCTGGTGGATCGGCGCCGACGACCGCTGGTACGACCCGTCCGCCGAGCGGGCGGTCCGCCAGACGCGGCCCGGCCCCGCCCCCGTGCTCGAGACCCGCCTGCGGGTGGCCGGCGGCGACATCGTGGCGACCACCTGGGCGGCGATCGGCGACGGACCGGCGGTCGTGGTCGAGCTGGCGAACGAGACCCCGGTCCCGGTGGCCGTGGCGATCACCGTCGATGGCGACGTGCGGGGCATCGCCGTGGACGGTCGCCGGCTGCTCGCCGATGGCGGGGTCGCCTGTGCGGTCGACCGCGACGCCGGGCGCTTCGCCCTCGTTGACGGCTCGACCGACCTGTGGTCGGTGGTGACCGGCGGCGGCGCCGTCGAGGCGGTCCCCGGACCGGTGTCGAGTCGCGACGGGAAGGCGGCCGGTGCGCTGATCGTGCCCTTGCTGCACCGCCAGTCGCTCCGGTTCGTCGTGCCGGGCGGCGATGCCTCGCTGTTCCCCGGACCCGACCGGGTCGCCTCCGGCTGGGCCACCCGCCTGGAGCAGGCGGCGCGCGTCGAAATCCCCGACGAGTCGCTGAACGCCTCCGTGCCGACCGGGCTGGTCGACCTGCTGCTCGCCGAGCCGACGCCCGACGTCGCCGTGCAGTTGGCGGCCTGGGGTCTGCTCCGGGATGCCGTCGACCGGATCGCCGCACACCATCAGGATGACCCGGCCGGCTGGCTGCGTGCCGCAGCCACCTGCTGGGGCCTCCATCGGCGACCCGGGGCCTTCGTCGACCTTCCCCTGGAGGCGCTCGTCAACTCTGGCATCGCCTCGGCATCCGAGCCGGGCGCCGTGGCACGACTGGCCGGGCTCTTCGCCGCCAGGGGAGACGCCCGCGCCGCCGCCGACGCTGCGACCCTCACCGGGCCGGTCGCCGATCCGCAAGGTTCGCTCTGGGACCTGACCCGGCGGCTGGCGGCACCGTTGGGCGACGGCCTGGCGCTGCTCGGGGAGGTCCCGGCATCGTGGTATGGGCAGCCCGTCGATGTGCACGGCCTCCCCACGGTCCACGGGACGCTGTCGTACGGGATCCGCTGGCACGGTGAGCGGCCCGCCCTGCTCTGGGAACTGGAACGGCACGACGACCATCCGGTCCGGCTCACCGTGCCCGGGCTGGACCCCGACTTCTCGACCACCGAACCGACCGGCGAGGCACTGCTGGCGTCACCCCCACGGGCGACCGCCGCACCACCCCCGGAATCGGGCAGCTTCTCCTAGCAGCGGTTGCCCAGGGCCAGCAGGAGTCCGGCCGTCGCCACGACCCGCAGCCGCCGGGGTGCCTCGACCTGCCGGAACACCCCGAGGTCGGCGGGTTCCGGCGCATGGACGGCTCCCGGCCGTCGTCCCCGCACCGAGCCGAAGCCGCCGACCGACAGGATCGACCCGGCCGATCCGATCGAGAGGATGGAGCCGGCGCTGCCGATCGACAGGATCGACCCGACCGAGCCCACGGACAGGATC
>CAJXIS010000064.1 GCA_913054115.1 uncultured Acidimicrobiaceae bacterium
ACAGGATGCCGACGCCCTCAAGCGCCTCGCTGCCCACACGGACGCCGTGCTTCGGACCGTCGACGAGATCTACCCGCACCTCCGCTCGATCCCGGATCGACGGGGCGCATGGCGAAAGGCCCGCACCTCCTATCGCCGCCGCATCACCCAGCGATCAGACCTCGAGCTGGCCGAGACCTTCTTCAACTCGGTCACGCGTCGTATCTTCACGACGATCGGCGTCGACAACGACGTCGAGTTGCGCTGGTTCGGCGCCTCCACCCTGCCACGGGGCATGGGACGGTCCGAGATGTTCCAGACCTGGACCCGCACCCAGGACTCGGCCGCCATGGTGCACTCGATCCTCGAGTCGTTCGACTTCCAGGTGCCATGGTCCGACCTCGACGGTGACGCCCGCCGGGTCGCAGCCCGCATCGATGCGTTCCTGCTCGACTCCTGGGACGCCCTCGACGTCGACGGCATCGACATGCTCGGCACGGTCTTCTACCGGAACAAGGGCGCCTACCTCGTCGGACGGCTCCGGCACCTCAATCGGGTGACGCCCATCGTCTTTCCGATCGTCCACGGCGACGACGGAATACAGGTCGACACGGTCCTGCTGACCGAGTCGCAGGCCAGTCGGCTCTTCAGCTTCACCCGTTCGTATTTCTTCGTCGAGGCGCCCAAGCCCGCCGAACTGGTCGGCTTCTGCAAGTCGATGCTTCCCATGAAGTCGATCTCCGAGCTCTACACGTCGGTCGGGTTCAACCAGCACGGCAAGACCACCCTCTACCGCTCCCTGTACCGCCACATGCAGAACTCCCACGACAAGATCGTGCGGGCACGCGGCACACCCGGCATGGTCATGTCGGTGTTCACGCTGGTTTCGTTCAACGTGGTCTTCAAGATCATCAAGGACCGCTTCGACCCACCCAAAAACACCACCCCCCAGGCGGTACGCGGCCGCTACCGCCTCGTCGCCCAGCACGACCGCGTGGGCCGCATGGTCGACGCCCACGAGTTCGAGAACCTCTCCTTCGACCGCGACCGCTTCGACCCCGACCTGCTCGACGAGCTCCTGACCGAAGCATCGCTCACGGTCCGCGTCGAGGGCGACCAGGTCGTCTTCTCGCACGTGTACACGGAACGGCAGGTGTACCCGCTCAACCTGTACCTCCGGGAGATGTCCGCCGACCGGGCCGAGGCAGCCGCCCTCGACTGGGGCTGGGCCATCAAGGACCTGGCGGCCGCCAACATCTGGCCGGGCGACCTGTTCACGAAGAACTTCGGCGTCACCCGCCACGGCAGCGTCGTCTTCTACGACTACGACGAGATCACGCTCCTCGACGCCTGTCGATTCCGACGCATCCCGCAGTCCGACGACCACGAGCACGAGATGCGGGCCACACCGTGGTTCGCCGTCGAGCCCGGCGACGTCTTCCCCGAGCAGTTCCCGACGTTCATGGCCTTCCCCACCGATGTGCCACACGAGATCTGGAACCGGTTCCAGACCGTGCACGGCGACCTGTTCACCGCCGACTTCTGGATCGACGTGCAGCACCGGCTCGCCAACCAGGACATCCCCGAGTTCTACCCGTACCCCGACCGACTCCGATTTCGCCGCGGCGACCCGACGCTGCCAAAGATAGGGTCGGCGCAATGAGGACGCTCATCCCTGTCGAACAGGATCCGGTGGCCACGTGACCCGTCCTGTCCACATCGCACCGTCGGTTCTTCCTGCCGACTTCTCTCGACTCGGCGAGGCATGTGTCGCCCTCGAGGATGCCGGCGTCGACCGGATCCACTGGGACGTCATGGACGGCGTGTTCGTCCCCAACCTGACCTTCGGCCCCGATGTCATCGCCTCGATCCGGCCCCACGTGTCCGTTCCCTTCGAGGCCCACCTGATGGTCGTCGAACCCGACCACCTCCTCCACCGCTACGTCGAGGCCGGCTGCCAGACCGTCATCGTGCATGCCGAGGCCTGCACCCACCTGCACCGCACGCTGGCCCTCATCGCCGACCTCGGGGCCACCCCGGGCGTGTCACTCAACCCGCATACTCCCGCCGACGTGATCTCCCACGTCCTCGACCTGCTGGGCCATGTGCTCGTCATGACCGTCAACCCGGGATTCGGCGGCCAGGCCTACATCTCGACGATGGAATCCAAGGTCGCCGAGGTCGCCGCCATGATCGACGGCCACGACATCGACCTGGAGGTCGACGGCGGCATCGGTCCCTCGACCGTCGACGGTCCATCCGCAGTCGGAGCCAACGTGTTCGTGTCGGGAAGCGCCCTGTACCGGGATCCGGAGGGCCTCACCCACGCCGTCGCCGACCTCCGACAACGTGCCGAGGCCGCACGCTCCTGAGCGTCCGGCACGCCAACCCGCCCGGGATTCCACTGCTGCACGATGCGCCGCCCGGCCGTCACAGGCCGCCGCTACCCTCCCCCGCATGACCGAACTGCACGTGCCCGCACTCACTGCCGATCCCCTGGCCGCCTCGGATCTCGAAGGTGGCACCTCGGGCCGCTTCGACGTCTTCGACCGCCTTCTCAAGAACCGCGTCGTGTTCCTCGGCACCGAAGTCAGCGACGACGTCGCCAACGAGCTCATCGCCCAGATGCTGTTCCTCGAGGCACAGGACGCCGAGAAGCCGATCTGGCTCTACATCAACTCACCCGGTGGATCGGTCACGGCGGGCATGGCGATCTACGACACCATGCAGTTCGTCGGACCCGAGGTCGGCACCATCTGCATGGGCCTCGGTGCCTCGATGGCGCAGTTCCTGCTCTGCGCCGGCGCCCCCGGCAAGCGCTACGCCCTCCCGCACGCACGGGTGATGATGCACCAGCCGCTCGGCGGCGTACGTGGCGACGCCTCGATGATCGCCATCCAGGCCGAGCAGATGGCGTACACCAAGAAACTCCTCCAGGAACGCATCGCCGACCACACCGGCCAGTCCTTCGAGACCGTCGAGGCCGATAGCGACCGTGACCGCTGGTTCACCGCCGAACAAGCCCGCGAGTACGGCATCATCGACCAGGTGATCGTCCGTCGCGGTGAGATGCGCTGACCCGGCCGGGAGCACCGTTCTCCTAGGCTGCACCGCTGCGGACGTGGCGCAACTGGTAGACGCACCGGCTTTAGGAGCCGGCGCCGCAAGGCATGGGGGTTCGAGTCCCCCCGTCCGCACGTGAGCGACACGCATATGACCGATGATGCCCCTGATCACGAACCTGATCCCAGACCTGATCGCGGTTCCGGCGACACTGACCTGACCCGCCTGGTGGACGCCAGCCCCACGGGGATGGCCCTGCTCGATGCCGAACTCGGACTTCGCCACGTCAACGGACGCTGGACCGAGTTCACCGGCCAGTCGATAGACGCTGCGCTTGACAACGGCTGGCTCGACGCCATCGACGCAGACGGCCGCAGCGACTTCGTCAGCGCCGCGCTCCAGGGGCTCGCCGAGGGCCGCGGTGTCCGGGGCCGACTCCGCCTCGTCACCTCGAACGACGACGTGCGATGGATCGACCTGTCGATGACACCCCTCGGCAACTCCTCGGGCGGGGCCCTCCTCACCTTCGACGACATCACCGATGAACTCGACGAGGCCCGACGCGCCCACGAACTGACCCGCGTGCTCGAGGCCAGCCCGGACCTCGTCGCCGTACTCGACTCCCTCGGACGAACCGTGGTCTGGGCCAACGACGCCTTCCAGCGCTTCCTTCCCGACGAACGGGTGGCCGGCTCCCGACTGCTGGCGCACCTCGACGGCTGGTCGCAGGCCCGCTATGCGGCCACCGCCCTGCCTGCGGTCCGTTCCGGCGGAACCTGGCGGGGCGAACTCCGCCTCACCATGGGCCAGGAAGACGACAGCGCCACGCTGCCCGTCTCCGCCGTCCTGGTCGCCCACCGGGATGCCGAGGAGCGGATCGAGGCGATCTCGCTCGTGGCCCGCGACCTCAGCGACCTCTACGCCGCCCGGCAACGGGTCGAGGCCACCGAGGTCCGGCTGGCCGCCCTCGTCGAGCACGCATCGGACCTCGTCTGCGTCGTCGGCTCCGACGGACGGATCGTGTACGCCAGTCCCGCCATCGACCGCGTCCTCGGCCTCGAGCCACTCTCCCTCGAAGGGGTACCCATCGCCGACCTCGTCCACCCCGAGGACCTGGACCGGCTCATCGAACAGGTCCCATCCGTCATCGCGACACCTGGCATATCCCCGGCGTTCGACGCCCGGGTGGCCCACACCGACGGCGGATGGCGGCACATGGAGATCGTCGCCACGAACCTCCTCGAGAACCAGGCGGTCGAGGGCATCGTCGTGAACGCACGAGACGTCACCGAACGGGTCGAGGTCGTGGCCCAACTCGAGGAGCGCGCCTTCCACGACGACCTGACCGGCCTACCGAACCGTGCGCTGCTCCTCGAGCGCCTGCAGGATGCGCTCCACCGGGCGTCCCGACACCAGTTGTCCGTCGGCGTGCTGTTCCTCGACCTCGATCGCTTCAAGGTGGTCAACGATTCACTCGGCCACGGTTCGGGCGACGACCTGCTCGAAGAGGTCGCACGCCGCCTCCTCCGGACGGTTCGCCCGGGCGACACGGTGGCACGGCTCGGCGGCGACGAGTTCGTCGTCGTCATCGGCGACATGATCCGTCACACGGACGCCCTGGCCGCCGCCGAACGCATCCGTCGCGCCCTGTCGCGGCCGGTCAACCTCGGCACCGAGTCGACCGTGGTCTCGACGAGCATCGGCATCGCCATCGCCCATGGTGAGGAGTCTCCCGGCGACCTGCTCCGCGACGCCGACATCGCCATGTACCGGGCCAAGGAGCAGGGTCGCGACCGGGCCGAGCTGTTCGACGACAACCTGCGCGAGCAGGCCGTCCTACGACACTCCGTCGAACAGGAGCTCCGACTGGCCATCGACGCCAACCGGATCGAGGTGTACTTCCAACCGATCGTGAGGATCGCCGACGGAGCCATCGACGGCGCCGAGGCCCTGGCCCGTGTCCGGTCGGAGCGCGGCGAGCTGCTCCTCCCCGACCAGTTCATCGACATCGCCGAGGACAGCGGGGTCATCGCCGAACTCGGCAGCCGGGTGCTCGTGCTGGCGCTCGACCGCCTTGCCGCATGGGGCCGGCAGACCGACGAGCGCCTCACGATGGCGGTCAACGTGTCGGCCCGCCAACTGGCGGACGCCGCATTCCCCGCAACGGTGGCCGACGCGCTCGCCGGCAGTGGACTCGACCCGGCACGGGTCGCGCTCGAGTTCACCGAGAGCGCCCTCATCGCCGAGAACCCGATCACCGAGCGGGTCCTCGACGAGCTCACCGGCCTGGGGGTGCGCATCGGCCTCGACGACTTCGGCACGGGGTTCTCGTCGCTCGCCTACCTGAAGCGCTTCCCCATCGACTTCCTCAAGATCGACCGCTCTTTCGTCGCCGGCCTCGGGAGCAACGACGGCGACACGGCGATCGTCACCGGCATCATCGCCCTTGCCCACAGCATGGACCTCCAGGTCGTCGCCGAGGGGGTCGAGACCGAGGAGCAGTTGGACCGGCTGCGTCACCTGCGCTGTGACCTGGCGCAGGGCTACCACTTCTCCGAGCCGGTGACCGACGCCGAGTTCGACAGGTTCCTGGGCCGCACCTGGACTCCGAGCGGCGTGTCGCCCAACTAGGGGCGGGTCACGCAGCTACAGGTGCCCAACCAGTTTCCGCGCGAGAGTCCGGAAGGCCCTGCCACGATGCGACAGGGCGTGCTTCTCGTCGCCCATCTCGGCGAACGTGCGGCCGTCGCCCTCCACCGGGACGAACAGGGGGTCGTAGCCGAAGCCGCCGTCTCCCCGGGCCCTGTCGACGATCCATCCCTCCACGGTGCCGGTGGCGAACACCTCGGACCCATCGGGGCGATGGACCAGGGCGACCGTGCGGAAGCGGGCCGTCCGGCGCCCCGGGGCAACCCCGTCCATTGCGGCCAGCAACTTCTCGACGTTGTCTGCGTAGGTGGCGTCCTCGCCGGCGAACCGGGCGGAGTGCACACCGGGTGCACCACCGAGGGCGTCGACCTCGAGGCCGGTGTCGTCCGCCACCGATGCCGACCCACTCGCCCCACAGGCCGCAACGGCCTTCAGGCGGGCATTGTCGAGCAGGGTGTCGCCGTCCTCGACCACCTCGTCAAGGTCGACCGGTCGGGGCATCAGGTCGAAGGCGTCTCCCAGAACCAGGGCCATCTCGGCCAACTTGTCCGGGTTGGCGGTGGCCGCCACCAGGCGGACGGGCGTCATGCGGCGGGTCAGGCCCTCACCGGCGGCGGGTCGGCGAGCAGCGTCCGCTGGACCTCGGCGATCTCGGCGATGCCGCCTGCAGCGAGGTCGACGAGCGCATCGAGTTGGGCACGGTCGAATGCCTCGCCCTCGGCGGTGCCCTGCACCTCGACGAACCGGCCGGACCCGGTCATGACCACGTTGAAGTCGACATCCGCCGTCGAGTCCTCGATGTAGGGGAGATCGAGCCGGGCCTCGCCTTCGACGATGCCGACCGAGATGGCGGCCAGCTGGTCGGTGAGCGGGTTGGCGGCCAGACCGCCGGCGATCACCAACCGCTCGAGGGCGTCGTGCAATGCGATGAAGCCGCCGCAGATGGAGGCGGTGCGTGTGCCACCGTCGGCCTGTATGACATCGCAGTCGACGGTGACCTCCCGCTCCCCCAGCGCCTCGAGGTCGCAGACGGCCCGCAGCGATCGGGCGATGAGCCGCTGGATCTCCTGGCTGCGACCCGAGACCCGCCTACGGATCCGCTCGCCGCTGGATCCCGGCAACATCGAGTACTCGGCCGTGACCCAGCCCTTGCCGGTGCCCATCAGCCAGCGCGGCACACCGTCGCCGATCGAGGCGGTACACAGGACCCGGGTCCGCCCGAACGACACCAGGCAGGAGCCGTCGGCGGCGTCGGTGAAGTCGCGTTCGAATGAGATGGCGCGCAGTTCGTCGTTTCGGCGTCCGTCGGGTCGCATCAGGATCGTTCCTCGAGGTGGTTCGGGTGTTCGTCGGGTGTTCGTCGGGTTGGCGCGACCTAGAAGTAGACGATCGCTTCCGCGTTGGCGGCCGCCTCGTCGAGGTCGGCGGTCCATGCGCCCGTGGAAAGATACTTCCATCCGGCGTCGCTGGCGACGAACACGATGACGGCCCGCTCGTCGTCGCCGAGGCGTTCGGCCACCTTGAGGGCGCCGGCCAGGGCGGCCCCTGCCGAGATGCCGGCGAAGATGCCGCACTCGTCGGCCAGGCGCCGGGTGCACTCGAGGGACTCACGTGGCCGGACGATGCGCTTGCCGTCGAGCAGTTCGTTGCCACCCCACTTCTCGAAGATCGGCGGGATGAAACCGTCGTCGAGGCTGCGCAGGCCCTGGACCAGCTCGCCGGACGGCGGCTCGACGGCCAGCACCTGCACCCCTGGACGCTGTTCCCTGAGGTAGGTGCCGACCCCCATCAGGGTGCCGCTGGTGCCGAGTCCGGCGACGAAGTGGGTGATGTCGGGGACGTCGCGCAGGATCTCGGGGCCGGTGGTCTCGTAGTGGGCCCGGGGGTTGGCCTCGTTGGCGTATTGGTAGAGGAAGACCCATTCGGGGTTCTCGTCGGCGAGCTGCCGTGCCAGCCGGACGGCACCGTTCGAGCCCTCGGAACCGGGCGAAGGGATGATCTCGGCGCCGAACACCTCGAGCATCTGCCGTCGCTCGATGGAGACGTTCTCGGGGAGCACGATCTTGATCGGGTAGCCGCGGAGCCGGGCGATCATCGCCAGGGCGATGCCGGTGTTGCCCGACGAGGGTTCGATGATCGTGCGGCCGGGCACGAGCGTTCCGTCGGCCTCGGCCTCTTCGATCATCGCCTTGGCGATGCGGTCCTTCACGGAGCCCGCTGGATTCTGGCCCTCGAGCTTGACGATGATCCGGGCGCCGGGATGGGGGCTGAGCGCGCTGACATCGACCATCGGTGTGTCACCGATCAGGTCGAGCACCGAGGAGTGGACGGTCATGGCAGGCAGGGCTCCGGTAGTTCGATTCAACGGGAGTTCTGGAAATCCGACTTGAATTCCGACTGAACTAGTCGGGATTCTAGCCGGGCTCTACGTCGACCGGCACTACGTCAACCAGCGCTTCCTCGACCGGCACTTCATCGACCAACGCTTGATCGACCGGCCCCACATCGACGCTCACCTCGGTGATGGCGCCATCGAGGATCCGGTAGGCGCGCAATGACGGATCCGGATGTTCGAGCGAGACGATGATGTACGTGTACACCCCGAACGGATCGAAGCGGGCGGCATCGGCCACGTCGGTGGGCGACGGATACGCGGGCGTGTGGGTGTGGCTGTGCATCACGCCAACCAGCACGGCTCCCGCCTCGTCGGCAGAGCCCTCGACCTCGAGCATCTCCTGCCCATCGAGGAGGTACAGCGTGCTCGATGCAGCGGTGTTGCGCATCGGGAAGAAGCGGTCCACGGACGGACCTCTCGCCTGATCCTCGACGCTCCCGGCGAACAGCCCGCATGCCTCGAACGGCACACCGGCGAGCGCATGGGCGACCATGGCTGCGTGGGCGGCGTCGGTGATGCGCAGTCGTTCGCCGGACATGGGAGCGAGGCTAACCCCGCGACCCCCACCGGTACGCTCGCCGCATGGGCGCGAACCCCCCGCAGAAGGCCTCCAAGCAGAGGGCCGCCGGCCAGAAGTCCGGCAGCAACAAGCAGGCCGACTCGCGCGATCGGACCGTCGCCACCAACCGTCAGGCCCGGCGCAACTACGAGGTTCTCGACACCTGGGAGGCCGGCCTGGTGCTCCGTGGCGGTGAGGTCAAGTCGCTGCGTGCGTCCAAGGTGCAGATCGCCGAGGCGTTCGGCCGCTTCGAAGGCGGCGAACTCTGGTTGCTGGGCCTGCACATCTCGCCCTGGTCGACCAGTGGATCCGTCGAGACATCCGGCCACGACCCCGACCGTCCCAAGAAGCTGCTCCTCCACCGCTCCGAGATCCGCCGCATGCACGACCGCGTCCAGCGGGAGGGGCTCACGCTGGTCCCCCTTTCGCTCTATTTCTCCAACGGTCGGGCGAAGGTCGAGCTGGCACTGGCCCGTGGCCGGGGCCACGCCGACAAGCGCCAGGCGATCGCCGAGCGGGAGGCCTCGCGGGAGGCCGACCGTGCCATTGCCCGGAACAGGCGGCGCTGAGCAGCGCACGCCATCGGCCGCAGGTCCG
>CAJXIS010000065.1 GCA_913054115.1 uncultured Acidimicrobiaceae bacterium
CCGCCACTCCGGCACGTGTCTCTCTGGCGGAGTATCCAGCGGGCAGAATATGGCAGTGAGCGCGTGTCCGACCATCGAGACCGAGCGTCTCGTCCTGCGCCCGTTTCGCGATGACGACCTCGACGACCACTTCGCCATGATGGGCTCGCCCGAGGTGCGGTGCTGGCTGCACCTCCCGGGTGCGTTCGACCGCGATGCCGCCTGGGCGCAGATGGCGCACATTCTCGGCCAGTGGGAACTGCGCGGCACCGGCCTCTGGGCGCTCGAGGAGCGGGCGACCGGACGGTTCGTGGGGCGGGCCGGCCTCTACAACCCGGTCCGCGTCGACTGGCCGGGCGTCGAGGTCGGGTGGGCCCTCGATCCGTCCTTCTGGGGCCGCGGGTACGCCACCGAGGCTGGAATCGCCGCCAGGGACTACGGCTTCGGCGAACTCGGGTTGGACCGCCTGTATTCGTGCATCCTCCCCGAGAACCTGGCGTCACAGGCGGTGGCCCGCAGGCTCGGCTTCACCCTGCTCGAGGAACGGACCATGGCGTGGTTCCCGGAGGCGCCGCACGGCATCTGGGTGGGCGAGCGCCCCGATGAGGGCGGCAGTTGGCCGAGGAGCGCAGCAGTTGGCCGAGCAGGGCAGCAGCCAGCCGAGGAGGGCGGCAGTCAGCCGATGGGGGCGGCAGTCAGCCGACCAGGGCAGCAGTCAGCCGATGACGACCGGGGTGCTTCGACCCTCGTCATCGACGATCAGCAACCCGTCGCAGTCGCCGGACTCGACCTCGAGGCCGACGGCGCCCTGATAGGTGCCTTGGCGTGTGGCCAGCACCTCGCCGGCATCCGCCCATCCGGAGAAGACGAACAAATCGCCGGTCCCCGGTCGGAGGAGCACCACCGTGGAGGGTCCGGCGCAGTGTCCCCCGGCAGCCGCCCAGTCGCCCACCACGGCGATGTCACCGGGTCGGCCCACCTGGTAGCGCTGCCCGTCGAACTCGACGATCGGGCCATCGGGGGCGAGCACGGGCCGACTCTCACGGCGCACGCTCACGGCATAGAGGATGCCGACACCGATCAGGAGCAGAACCAGCGCCGACCGAATCGATGGTCGAGATCCAGCCGACCTGGCGCTGACCCGCAGGCGAAGTTCGTCGGTGGGCGCACCGGCCGAGGCTTCCTGCGTCGAGTCGGCCGGCACACCAGGCGCCTGTGCGTCGAAATCGGCGGCGAGTTCCGCCAGGACTGATGCCAGGTCGAAGGTGTCGTCGTGGCGGCGCGGTCGCAGTGCCCTTGCCAGGCGACGCCGGGACCGTCGCTCGTCGATGACGTCGGTCGGGGGGAGCAGGTCGAGGACCTCGTCGAGCAGCGTGAGGAGTGCCCGCAGGTCTTCCTGCCGGGCCTTGCTCGTGGCCTCGGTCGCATGGTCGAAGCCACTCAGGAGCGGTCGTCCATCGGCATCGACGAAGATCACCTCCGGTCGGAGGTCGCGGTGGACGAAGCCGGCCCGGTGGATCTCGCCGAGCGTCCGACCGAGGGCGGCACCCAGTGAGGCGCACTCTGCGGCGCTCGCCGGGGCCCGTTCGCCCAGCGGCGGAAGGTCGTCGCCCAGCCGGATCGTCACCGTGTTCCCCTCGCGGTGGAAACCCTCGAGGGGGACGACGCCGGGGAACTGCAGGCGGCGCAGCACCTCGGCCTGCATCTCGATGCCTGCGGCCTCGGCGGGATCGGCGGTTCGCCGGGTGCTCATGACGGGTCCACATCGTGGTCGGCCTCGGAGGACGTTCCCAGGCTGCCGGGCACGATGGGGACAAGGCCACCCACGTCGATCCGGTCGGGGAGGCGGTCCAGGTGTCGCAGGAGGATGCGGGCCAACTGCGCCCCGTAGGCGGGTTCGGGGTCGGGACCGGGGTCGGGCAGGGTGACGGTTCCATCGGCGTCGATATGGGTGGCCACCGAGGCCCTGGCCCTGCGCCGGTCGGTCCGACGAGGGCGGTCCGGTGTATCGGCGAGGCACCACGGCACGAGGCGGTCCTCGGGGAGCCCGGCCTCGAGCAGGTTGTCGATCGTGCGACCGAGGGCGGCGCCGCCCTTGCGACCGCTGCGCTCCCCGGTCCGGCCGACCACGACGACGATGTCGGCCAGGTCGCAGACGGCCAGTGCCGGTTCTCCGGGCGTGGAAGGCCCGGTCGGCTGCTCATCGGAGGCGAGGTCGACGTCGGGATCCACATCGACGACCGTGACGAGGTTGTGTCGACAGAGGTTGGTGAGGGTTGCCCGCAGGCTCGATCCGCCGATCGTCGGCCAGTCGCGACGCCTGCGAATGCCGGGCAGGAGACGGTAGGGGGCTCCGGCGGGGGACACGAGGAAGCGGTCGAGTTCGGCAGCCCCCGGCAGCCCGCCCCGATGGGCCTGGGTCGCCTCCTGGAGTGTCATCGGGGCATCGGCGACCCCGTGGAGGATGGCCTGGTCGGCTTCGAGGCAGACGTCGACGAGGGTGACCGAGCCCCGGAGGCGGGGATCGCTGGCGAGGCCGTGGGCGAGGCTCCGGGCGATCGTCGAGGCGCCCGTTCCGCCGGGGCCGGTGACTGCGACGAGTCGTCCGGTCCACCGACTTCCGGTGCTCCCTGTCAGCCCACCGAACTCGAGCCGGTCGATGCGGCCGATGGGGCGGGCGTGCCGTTCGAGGCTGCGGACGAAGTCGTCGGGAGCGAGGTCGTCGGGTAGGACGCCGGTGGCACCGAGCCCGGTCCAGCGGTCGGCATCCCCACCGACGATCAGAACAGGACATTTGGCGGACCTGGCCCGGCTGATGAGCTCGCGGTCGAGGCCGACGGTGCGGTGGTCGACGAGCAGGGCCGAGAAGGGGCGGCCAGAGGCGAGGCGGTTGAGGAGGTCGGCGATGCCGGCGCAGGGGAGGAACTCGTGGCCGGTTCCGAGGTCGGCGAGTCGGAGATCGACGGTCGGCATCCAGGGCGGCGCGCCGGAGGCCAGGCCCAACAGGACATAGCGGTGGGCACTTCCCGGGCCGGTGGACGCGGTCATCGTCGCGGGACGTTAGCCGTGCGCCGGAAACGGCTCTCGGGGACAGGCATGAAATGCTTGTACAGGGCAGACAATGGTGGAAAGATCATAAGATGACCATAATGACACCACAAGAGCCGGAATGGCTCAACACAAAGTTGGCGGCGGCGATGCTGGGCATCACAGCCCGCACGCTCTACAAGCTGGTC
The DNA here is from genome assembly GCA_913054115.1 of uncultured Acidimicrobiaceae bacterium. Lineage (GTDB taxonomy): Bacteria > Actinomycetota > Acidimicrobiia > Acidimicrobiales > MedAcidi-G1 > S20-B6. The sequence goes on from CAJXIS010000065.1 coordinate 3,216, forward strand.
GACCAGGGCAGTGTCCCCGGCTACCGCATGGGACGGGTCATTCGCTTCAGGCGTTCCGACATCGAGGTGGCCATCGAGGGCTTCCGCATCGAACCCGGCTCGCTCCAGCACCTGTACACGGACTCTCCGTAGAGGGCCACGGGAGGATCTGGTGCTGATCAAGCCGACGAAGTTGATCACGGACTTCTCCGTAGAGGGGGCAGGGGAAGATCTGGTGCTGATCAAGCCGTCGACGGTGGTCGCGGACGCTCCGTAGAGGGGAAGGGGAGCCACTCGGCAGGCGTTTCGGCCCGGGATCGCCGGCTGGGGATTTCTCCTACGCCGATAGGGTAAATCCCGCGGCGGCGCCATCCGGCGCCGCCAGCACCACCCATTCTCCCGCCCGAGGTCCTGCCCTGAACCGCTTCGCCCCCGACGTCTCCGCGGCACTTCCCGGGCCGGACTGGATGTGCGCCCTCCGCGCCGAAGCGGCCGAGGGCCTCGCCGATGTCGCACCCCCCGATGTCGACGAAGAGGTCTGGCGCTACTCCCGGATCGCCGAACTGGACCTGGATCGTTTTGGGCCCTCCGCAGAACGGCCGGCCACGGAGCCACCCGTCGACGCTGCCCTGGTGGAGGGTGCCGTCGCGACGATCCTCGTTTGCGACGGTTGGGTTCAGTCGATCCAGGTCGCCGAGAGTGCTGTCGAAGCCGGTCTCCTGATCGGAACCGTTGCCGACCTCGAGGGTGGGTCCGAGTTCCCGGGCGCAGTTCTCGAGGCGCCGGTCGACTTCTTCGGCCACCTCAACCGTGCGTTCTGCCCCGAGCCCCTCGCGGTGGTGGTCCCCGACGGCGTTCGCCTCGATGGACCGGTCGTCGTCTTCAGCCATGTCGCCACCGAAGGCGTCGCGGCGTTTCCGCGGCTGCTGGTGCGCTGTGGTGCCGATGCGGCGGCGACGGTGGTCGAGGTCCAGACCTCCGACGACGTCGAGGCGCTGGTGGCCCCGGTGCTCGAGGCGGTCGTCGGCCGGGCAGGTCGCCTGCGCCATGCCGTCCTCCAGGAACTCGGACCGCGGGTCTGGCAGTTGGCCCATCAGGAGGTCCACGTCGGGCAGGAGGCGTCGGGCGAACTGTTCCACGCCGGACTCGGTGGCGACTACGCCCGCACCCGCACCGACTGCCGGCTGGTCGGCCGTGGAGCCGAAGGCCGTATCACCGCCGCCTATTTCGGTGTTGGCAGCCAGGCGCTCGACTACCGGACCTTCCAGGACCACGCCGCCCCCGACACTGTCAGCGACCTCCTGTTCAAGGGCGCCCTCGACGATTCGTCGCGGTCGGTCTACACCGGCCTCATCCGGGTCCGACCGGAGGCCGTCCGGACCCGGGCAAACCAGACCAACCGCAACATCAAGCTCTCGCCGGATGCCTGGGCCGAGAGCGTGCCCAACCTCGAGATCGAGACCGACGACGTGATGTGCAGCCACGCATCGACCGTCTCGCCGGTCGATGCCGACCAGCGTTTCTACCTCGAGAGCCGGGGGGTGCCGACGGCAGTCGCAGAGCGGCTGCTCCTCGAGGGGTTCTTCGAAGAGGTGGTGGAGGCCGCTCCGGTGCCCGCAGTGGGGAAGCGACTGCGCCAGAGCCTGCGAGCAAAGCTCGACCGGCACGAAGTCGTCGGATCGGGTGCGGCATGAACGAGTTCCGCGCCTGTGCGCTTTCCGATCTCACCGACGGAGCGGCTCTCCGGGTCCAGATCGGCGGATGCCCGGTCGCCCTGGTGCGCATGGACGGCACCGTGCATGCCATCGGCGACACCTGTTCACATGAGGAGGTGTCGCTGGCCGAGGGGTTCGTCGACACTGACGAGTGCGCCCTCGAATGCTGGAAGCACGGCAGCCTCTTCTCCCTCGAGACCGGCAAGGCACTGACGCTGCCCGCCAGCCGTCCGGTGCCCGTCTACGCCGTGCGCATCGAAGGCGCAGATGTATTGGTTGAGTTGCCGGAGGCCGATCAATGAGCGATGAGCGCGTGCTGCGGATCACGGGCCTGCGGGCGCGTGTCGCCGAGACCGAGATCCTGCGGGGCATCGACCTCGAGATCCGGCCCGGAGAGGTCCATGCCATCATGGGCCCGAACGGTTCTGGGAAGTCGACGCTCTCGCACGTCCTGATGGGGCGACCCGGCTACGAGGTCACCGGGGGTTCGGTGACGCTCGACGGCGTCGACCTGCTCGAACTGGCCCCATGGGAGCGGGCGCAGGCCGGCCTGTTCCTGTGCCTCCAGCATCCGACCGAGGTGCCGGGGGTGAGCCTCGAGGCGCTGCTGACTGAGGCAGCCCGTGCCGGCGGCCGCGACCCGGACACGGTACGACAGGCGCTCATCACCGAGGCCGGGCGGCTGGGCATCGACGAGCACTTCCTCGACCGGCCCCTCAACGTCGACCTCTCGGGCGGCGAGAAGAAGCGCAACGAGGCGCTCCAGCTCGGTGTGCTCGGCGCCCGCTACGCGGTGCTCGACGAGATCGACTCGGGCCTCGACGTCGATGCCCTGGCGACGGTGGCTCGTCGCATCCAGGAGGCCACCGAGGAGGACGGACTCGGGGTGCTCGCCATCACGCACTTCGCCCGTCTGCTCGAGGTTCTCGAACCCGATCGGATCCACGTGCTGTCCCGCGGTTCGATCCAGGTGACGGGCGGTCCCGAGTTGGCCGAACAACTCGAGGCGGAGGGCTATGTCGGCGTGCTCGGCGACGCCGCGACCGACGAGCCCGAGACCCTGGTGGGACTGCCCCACGCCGCCGGCTTCGGCGACGACCCGTTCGCCTGAGCATCATTGCTGAACCATGGATCGCTCACTCCTCGCTCCCGATGAGGTTGCCGGGCTCGACGCGCTCCTGCCGGGCTGGTCCTGCGACGGAGCGTCGCTGACCCGCGAGTTCACCTTTGCCGACTTCGCCGAGGCGTTCCGGTTCATGGTTTCCGTGGCAGAGATCGCCGAGTCGCTCGGCCATCACCCCGACTGGTCGAACGTCTGGAACCGGGTGTCGGTGTCGCTCACGACGCACAGCGCCGGTGGGCTCACCCGACTGGACCTGGCCCTGGCGGAGGCCATGGACGAGATCGCCGAAGAACGCTCCTCCGACTAGGAATCCGCTTCGGCCAGCGCCTGGTCGAAGGTGTTCCAGCCGAGGGTGGCGCACTTGATGCGGACCGGGAACTTCACGACACCGCGCAGCGCCTCGAGGTCGCCGAGGCCCGAGGGGACCTCCGTCGAACCGTCGAGCGCAGAATCCTGTCCGTCGAGTCCGTGCTCGTGGATCGACATCATCTGCTTGAAGGAGCGGAGGGTGCCGCGGGCCTCGTCGATGGTCCTGCCGATGACAACGGTCGTCATCATCGAGGCGGACGACTGGCTGATCGAGCAGCCCTGACCGCTGATCCGGACGTCGGTGATCGTGTCGCCGTCGAGCTGGACGTAGACCTTGACCTCGTCGCCGCACAGGGGGTTGAAGCCCTCGGCCATCAGGGCAGGCGGGGTCTCGAGCTCACCGCGGTTCCGGGGGTTCCGGTAGTGGTCGAGGATGACCTCCCGGTAGAGGTCTTCGAGTCCTGGCATGGTTTCGGGGTTCCTTGGGTCCGGGGATCGCTGACGGTGAACGTGGAGCAGGCTAAGGGGAGTGGGGGCTGCGCTTCTAGAAATCGAAGAACCTGGCGGCCTCGTCGAGGGCGTCGCCGAGGGCGTCGATGTCGGATTCGTCGTTGTAGAGGTAGAGCGAGGCGCGTGACGTGGAGGTCACGCCCAACTCCCGCATGAGGGGCTTGGCGCAGTGGTGGCCGGCCCGGACGCAGACCCCGTGCTGGTCGAGGACCTGGCTGAGGTCGTGGGCGTGGATGTCGCGCAGGCACATCGAGAGGATCCCGCCGCGGTGGGTGGTGTCGGTCGGTCCGTGGATGAGGAGGTCGTCGCCGAAGCGGTCGCCGAGGGTGCGCAACGCATAGTCGGTGAGCGACACCTCGTGCTTCCGGACGGCATCCATGCCGAGGCCCTCGAGGTAGTCGACAGCGGCACCGATGCCGATCATCTCGGCGATCGGCGGCGTGCCGGCCTCGAAGCGCCAGGGCACCACGTTGGGGGTGAAGCCGTCGCGGCGGACGTCGAGGATCATCTCGCCGCCACCGAGGAACGGCGGCATGGCGTCGAGCAGCTCGCGACGGCCCCAGAGCATGCCGATGCCGGTCGGGCCGCACATCTTGTGGCCGGTGAACGCCAGGAAGTCGCAGCCCAGTTCTGTCACGTCGGTCGCCAGGTGGGGGACGTACTGGCTGCCGTCGACGAGGCAGAGTGCGCCGACCGCATGGGCGGCGTCTGCCAGCTGCCGGACCGGCGGGATGGCGCCGGTGACATTGGAAACGGCGGTCACGGCGACCAGCTTCACGCCATCGAGAAGGTGGTCGAGGTCGGTGAGGTCGAGGCAGCCGTCGTCGGTCAGCGGGATCCAGCGCACCTCGATGCCCCGCTCCTCGGCCAACTGGTGCCAGGGAACGATGTTGGCATGGTGCTCGAGGAGGCTCAGGAGCACGACGTCGCCCTCGGTGAGGTTGGTGCGTCCCCACGAGTGGGCCACCAGGTTGATGGCCTCGGTGGCGTTCTTTGTGAACACAAGCTCGTGTTCATCGCCGGCGCCGATGAAGCGGGCGACCGTTCGCCGGGCATCCTCCGAGGCAATCGTGGCGAGCTCGGCGATGTGGTAGGCGCCACGGTGCACGTTGGCGTTGATGGTCTCGTAGTAGCGGTTCATGGCATCGAGGACCGCACGGGGCTTCTGCGAGGTAGCGCCCGAGTCGAGGTAGACGATCGGGGTGCCGTGGACCTCACGGGCCAGGAGGGGGAAGTCGGCCTTGACGGCAGCGACGTCGAGGCTCATGCAGAGGCCCCGGAATCGGCTTCGACGGATTCGGCTTCGACGGATTCGGCTTCGACGGATTCGGCATCCCGGAACTCGTCGAAGCCGCCGGCCTCGAGCCGCTCTGCCAGGTCGGCGCCACCCCGCTCGACCACGCGGCCGTCCATGAGGATGTGGACGACATCGGGACGGAGGTACTGGAGCAGGCGTCGGTAGTGGGTGATGATGACGATGCCCAGGTCGGGCCGGTCGCGTCGGACCTCGGCGATCCCGTCGGCCACGATGCGCAGGGCGTCGATGTCGAGGCCCGAGTCGGTCTCGTCGAGGATCGCCATCTCGGGTTCGAGGATCGCCATCTGGAGGATCTCGTTGCGCTTCTTCTCGCCGCCGGAGAAGCCCTCGTTGAGATAGCGGTCGGCGAAGGAGGGGTCCATGCCGAGCCGGTCCATCCAGTCCATGATCGCCAGCCGGAGCTCGAGCACCGAGAGGTCGATGCCCTTGCGTGCCGAAAGGGCCTGGCGCAGGAAGTTGATGACCGAGACGCCGGCCACCTCGAGGGGGTACTGGAAGGCGAGGAAGAGCCCGGCCTTGCCACGGACGTCTGCCGACCAGTCGGTGATGTCGTCGCCCTTGAAGCGGATGGAACCCTGCGTCACGACGTATTCGGGGCTGCCGAGGAGGACCGAGGCCAGCGTGGACTTGCCGGAGCCGTTGGGTCCCATGAGTGCGTGGACCTCGCCGGGGAGGACCGTCAGGTCGACGCCGCGCAGGATCTCGACGCCTTCGGTGCTCGAGACGTGGAGGTCCTGGACCTCGAAGAGTGGTGTGGAGGGTGTCGGAGAGGGCGCGCTCACGTCTCCGAGTCTAGGGAGCAGGGGGGATTAGCACTATGCGCGTAGTGGTAATAGGAACGTGCCTGTCGGCAGGGCATGGCTCAGGGGCGTGGCTCAGGGAATGGTTCAGGGCAAGGCTCAGGGGTGAGCGACGAGGCTCTGCTTCCAGGCACGGAAGCGGGAGTGCGTCACGCCGTCGGGGCCGACGCCCTCGCCGGAGCCGTCGGGGAACAGTCGGAACGTCATGATCCGGGTCAGGTCGTCGGCGTGGACGGCCACGGACCGGAAATTG
>CAJXIS010000066.1 GCA_913054115.1 uncultured Acidimicrobiaceae bacterium
CGGCGACGAGATCGTGACGACCGCCGGGATCTTCGGCGTCGTCTCCGAGGTCGAGGACGATGTCATCTGGCTGGAGGTCGCCCAGGGCCTCGAGCTGAAGGTGCTCAAGGGAACCGTCGACCGCCGCTTCGTCGAAGCCGAATCCGACGAACCCGAAGGGACCGACGAAGCGGAAAGCCCGATCGAGGACTGACCCGGGTTTCCACCCGACGCCCCACGTCAACTCGTTCCCGCCCACTCCCGTGTTCCGCCGTCAGGTCAGCCTGCTCGTCGGCATCCTCGTGGTGGCGGTCGCCGCTACGGCCCTGACGCTGTTCTGGGGCAACAAGCCGCTGCTGGGACTCGACCTCCAGGGCGGTGTCTCGGTACGCCTGACCGCCACTGAGCCGGCCACCGAGGAGATGCTCGACCAGTCGGTCGAGATCATCCGGAACCGCATCGACGCCCTCGGCGTGGCCGAGCCCGAGATCTCCCGCACCGCCGATGGCGTGATGGTCTCGCTCCCCGGCGTCGACGACCAGGAGCGGGCGCTCGAACTGGTCGGCACGACGGCGGAACTCAGGTTCCGACCGGTCTGCGAGGTGCTGCCGGTGACCATCGTCGGCACACGTGGTTCGGCGGGCAGTGGCAACATGACCGCCGATCCGTTCGCCTCGTGCAGCCTCGTGCGCGGCGGCATCGTGCGCCCTGCCACCGGCGACGACGGCCTGACACCACCCGAGGCGGACCTCGCCGAGGACTTCGTGATCCTCGGTGGATCCGGCACGGGGAGCACCGGGGGCTACCGGTACGTGCTGGGCCCCACGGTCCTGACGGGCGATGCGCTCGAGGATGCCGACGCCGACTTCATCGACTTCCGGTGGCAGGTCGGAGTGACCCTGAAAAAGGGTGCCGAAGGCATCGAGGCCTTCAACGACGCCTCCGCCAGATGCTTCCGGGGTGACGAGTCGTGTCCGTTGCTCCCGGGGTACACCAACGGCCTGATCGCCATCGTCCTGGACGGCGAGGTCATCACAGCCCCACAGATCCGTGCGCCGGCATTCGACCGGGACCGCATCATCATCTCCGGTTCGTTCGAGAAGCAGGGGGCCGAGGACGTGGCCCTGGCGCTGCGCTACGGCGCCCTGCCGGTCGAGCTCGTCGCCGAGAACACCAGGGTCGTGTCGGCGACCATCGGCCAGGACTCGCTCGATGCGGGCATCGTGGCCGGGCTGGTCGGCCTCCTCCTGGTCGCCCTCTTCATCGTCGGCTACTACCGGCTGCTCGGCCTCGTAGCGCTCGCCAGCCTGGCGATCTCCGGCTCGCTGCTGTGGGCGATTGTCGCCCACCTCGGCACCCAGTCGGGCCTGGCGCTCACGCTGGCCGGCATCACCGGGATCATCGTCGCCGTGGGCGTGTCCGTCGACTCCAACGTCGTGTACTTCGAACACCTCAAGGAGGACATACGCGACGGCCGCACCGCCCGGTCGACGGTGGATCGCGCCTTCCCGATCGCCTTCTCCACGATCGTCAAGGCCGACACGGCATCGCTCATCGGAGCGGTCCTACTCTGGTGGCTCACGGTCGGCGCCGTCCGCGGCTTCGCCTTCTACCTCGGCCTGGCGACCATCCTGGACCTGGTGGCGACCTACTTCTTCATGGGCCCGATGGTCCGGGTGCTGGCGAGGACCTCCCTGTTCGCCCACCGGCCCGGCCTCTTCGGCCTGCCGGCTTCCGGAGCGGTGGTCCGACCCGACAACAAGCCGGTCACCGCATGATCGGCGTCCTGCGGGGCCTCTACGCCGGCGAGACGGTGATCGACTTCCCGCGGTGGTGGCGCGTCGCCGCCGTGGCCTCGGGCATCGCCCTGCTGCTGAGCTTCGGATCGTTCGGCCTGCGTGGCCTCGAGCTCGGCATCGACTTCGCCGGCGGAACCTCGTACGAGGTGGCGGCCCCGGATGCGTCGATCGCCGACGCCCGCAGCCTCCTCAGCCGATTCGACGCCGACGGCGCCCGGATCCAGGTCGTCGACGGTGACACGATCCGGATCCGGTCCGACATCGACGATCCCGTCCGGGCCGCGGAGATCCGCGACGCACTCACCGCCGAACTGGGACCGGTCGAGACCTTCGAACAGGTGGGCCCCACCTGGGGCGACGAGGTGACCGACAAGGCAGTGCGGGCGCTCGTCGTGTTCTTCCTCGTCGTGGCGCTGTACATCGGCGTCCGGCTCGAGTGGAAGATGGCAGCCGGAGCGCTGGTGGCGGTCGCCCACGACATTGTCGTCAGCGTCGGCGTCTACTCCCTGCTCGGCGTCGAGGTGACGCCGGCGACCGTGATCGCCTTCCTGACGATCATGGGCTACTCGCTCTACGACACGATCGTCGTCTACGACAAGGTCCGCCAGATGACGGGTCGCCTCGGTGCGACCGAGCGCTACACCTACAACGAGCTGATGAACCTGGCCCTCAACCGCGTGGCGATGCGCTCGATCAACACCAGCGTGACATCGGCACTGCCCGTGGTGTCGCTGCTCGTGATCGGATCGATGGCGCTCGGTGCCACTGCCCTGCGCGAGTTCGCACTGGCGCTGCTGGTGGGCATCGTCGTCGGCTCGTACTCGTCGCTGTTCATCGCCGCTGCGATCGTGGCGCACCTCAAGGAGCGCGAGCAGCGATGGATCCAGATCCGCAGCAAGCTCGCCGGTCGTGGACTGCTCGAAGGGCCGACCAGGATCATCGGACGCGCCGAGGCCTCTGTACCCGATTCACGGTCCAGCGAATCATCCGACCGGGTCAAGGGCCCGGCCCGTCGCCGGCCCGTCCCGACGGCCCGCCCGGCCGGCTCGGGAAGCGGGGCGCTGCCACGCCCCCGCAAGAAGCGACGAAACTGACGTCCGGACGGAATCTGGCCGGTGGCCGCCGACCGCTACCGTGGAGGGATGAGGAACGATTTTCCCCAGGTGGTCCGAAGCGGACCGCCAACGGGCATCGGGCGGAGCTGACATGGTCACCGTTAACCGGGTCCTACCGTGGCGCCGCCGGCCGCAGCGTGCGGTTGCGGAGACCTCGTCGCTGCTGACCGCCTTCCTCGAGCACCACCCCGACTCGGATTCCGACCTCATCGAGCGCGCCTACCAGGTCGCACTGGGTGCCCACGAGGGCCAGACCCGCAAGTCCGGGGAGCCCTACATCAACCACCCGCTCTCGGTCGCCACGATCGTCGCCCGCCAGGGCCTCGACGATGTGACGATCGCAGCGGCGCTGCTCCACGACGCCGTCGAGGACACGGACGTCCAACTCGACGACCTCGAACGCGACTTCGGTGCCGACGTGGCCCGGATAGTCGACGGGGTCACGAAGCTCGACCGGCTCACCTTCGAGAGCCGGGAGGAGCAGCAGGCCGCCAGCATGCGCAAGATGCTCGTGGCCCTGGCAAAGGACCTGAGGGTCCTCATCATCAAGCTGGCCGACCGGTTGCACAACATGCGGACCCTGGCGGCGCTCCCCGAGCCCAAGCAGCAGCGCGTTGCCCGCGAGACGCTCGACATCTATGCCCCGTTGGCCCACCGGCTCGGCATGCAGGACGTCAAGGTGCAGCTCGAGGACCTCTCCCTGGCCACGCTGCACCCGAAGCGCTACAGCCAGATCGACCAGATGGTCCAGGACCGGGCACCAGAGCGCGACCTCTACCTCGACCAGCTGGTCGGCGAGGTCGAGGAGCGCCTCCAGGGGTTCGGCATCGAGGCGGACATCTCAGGACGCCCGAAGCACCTGTGGAGCATCTACGAGAAGATGATCGTCAAGGGTCGGCCGTTCGACGAGATCCACGACCTGGTCGGCATCCGGGTCGTGGTCGAGACGGTGCGCGACTGCTACGCAGCGCTCGGCGTGGTCCACGCCGTCTGGACGCCGGTGCAGGGACGCTTCAAAGACTATGTGGCGATGCCCAAGTTCAACCTCTACCAATCGCTGCACACAACGGTCATCGGACCCCAGGGCAAACAGGTCGAGTTCCAGATCCGCACCGTCGAGATGCACCGGCGGGCCGAGACCGGGGTCGCCGCCCACTGGGACTACAAGGGCACGCTCCCCTCCGACGAGATGGCGTGGCTGGGACGCATCGTCGAGTGGCAGGACGAAACGCCCGACCACGGCACGTTCATGGACAACCTCAAGACCGACCTCGAACAGGATGAGGTCTATGTCTTCACGCCGCAGGGTCAGGTCGTGGCGCTTCCCATCGGCGCCACGCCCGTCGACTTCGCCTACGCCATCCACACCGAGGTCGGAGACTCCTGCGTCGGTGCCCGGGTCGAGGGCCGGCTGGTGCCACTCGACACCCGCCTGGAGTCCGGTGCGACCGTCGAGGTCATCGCCTCGAAGCAGCCGGGTGCCGGCCCCAGCAAGGACTGGTTGAAATTCGTCGCCAGCCACCGGGCTGCCAACAAGATCCGCCACTGGCACACGAAGGAGCGTCGCACCGAGGCCATCGACACCGGCCACGACGAACTCGTACACGAACTTCGCCGAGCCGGTCTCCCGATCAAGGAGGTCCTCGACGGGGAGGCGCTCGCGGAGATCGGCGGGTCGATGAACTACACGGACCTCGACGCCCTCTTCGCTGCGATCGGCGAACACAACGTGTCGGCGCGTGCCGTGGTTGGCCGGGTCGAGCGGCACATGCGCGAGCTCACGCCCGAGGTCGAGGAACACCTGTCGGTCGCCGCGCTCACCCAGCGGCCGCTGCGACGCGATCGGGGCTCGGTCGGCGTCCACGTCGAGGGCCTCGACGACCTCATGGTCCGACTCTCGCGCTGCTGCACGCCGGTTCCGCCGGACGAGATCATGGGCTTCGTCACCCGGGGGCGCGGCGTCTCTGTGCACCGCGCCGACTGCGCCAACGCCGTGTCGTTGTCGGGCGGCCAGCCCGACCGGCTCATCGACGTCGAATGGGACGAACAGACCGCCTCCCACTTCGTCGCCTCCTTCGAGGTCAAGGCCCTGGACCGGCCGCTGCTGCTGCGTGACGTGGTCGCAGTGCTCGCCGACCACCGGGTCAACGTGCTCAGCACCTCGACCGTGACCAGCGGGACCGACCGGGTGGCCCGGATGCGCTTCGAGTTCGAGATGGGCGATGCCGGGCACCTGGACCGGGTGCTGCGCCAGATCCGCGACATCGATTCGGTCTACGACGTGTACCGGGTGGTGCCCGGCCGTGGCTCCTGATCGGATCCGGACCGAGACCGGGGGCCACCGGTAGCCTCTGCTCCCGTGGCCGACTCCATCTATCGGGCCCCGAAGGGCACTCGTGACATCCTCTGGCCGGACTCCGCCCGTTGGCGGGCGCTGGTCGAGGCCTTCGCCGATGTCGTGGGTGCCGCCGGCTACACGCAGGTCGTGCCACCCATGTTCGAGCACGTCGAGGTGTTCCGTCGCCTCGGCGACGCCACCGACGTGGTGGCGAAGGAGATGTACGAGTTCCTCGACAAGGGCGGGCGCAGCATCGCGCTGCGACCCGAGCAGACCGCATCGGTCGTGCGGGTGTTCGCAGAGCACCGTCCGGTCGTGCCCTGGAAGGTCTGGTACACCGGTCCCAACTTCCGCTACGAACGCGCCCAGAAGGGTCGGTTCCGCCAGTTCGACCAGGTCGGCGTCGAGGCCCTCGGCCCCGACGACCCGCACCTCGACGCCGAGGTCATCGCCCTGGCGTGGCGCTTCTACGAGCGACTCGGGCTGCGGCAGGTGACCCTGCTGTTGAACTCGCTCGGCAATCCCGACGACCGCTCCCGGTACGTCGACGCCCTCACCGCCCACTTCTCCGCTGACGCCGACGCACTCTCCGAGGAGTCGCGCACGACGCTCGCCACCAACCCGCTGCGGGTACTCGACTCCCGACGGCCCGAAGACGCCGACCTGGTCGCCGCCGCACCGGAAATGCTCGATTTCCTGTCCGACGATGCCGCCGTGCACTTCGCGCGGGTTCGGGGGGCGCTCGACGCCCTCGGCATCCCCTACACCGTTTCGCCCCGGCTGGTCCGCGGGCTCGACTACTACCTGCGCACCACCTTCGAGTTCGTCGCCGAGGCGCTCGACGCCGCCCAGGACGCAGTCGGCGGCGGCGGACGCTACGACCGGCTGGCCGAGGAGATGGGCGCACCGCCCACGCCGGGCGTCGGCTTCGCTCTCGGCGTCGACCGGACGCTGCTGGCCTGTGATGCCGAGGGGGTGTTCGATGCACCCGCCACCGTCATCGACGTGTTCGTCGTCGACACCTGCGGTGGCGACGAGGCGGTCCTGTTGACCGACGAGGTGCGTCGGGCGGGGATGCGGGTCGACCGGGCGTGGGACGACCGCTCCATGAAGGCCCAGATGAAGGCCGCCGACCGCAGTGGTGCCGCCATCGCCCTCATCGTGGGCGAGGACGAACGCTCGAGCGGCACCGTCACCGTCCGGGACCTGCGCGGCGACGCCGGCCAGCAGGCCGTGCCCCGGGCCGAACTGATCGAGACCCTGCAAACGAGGCTTCCGTGACCAACCGTGCAACCCCCGACTACACGACGTCGATGCGTTCCGCCAGGTGCGGCGACCTGCGTGCCGACGACATCGGCTCCGTGGCCACGCTGTGCGGCTGGGTCGACAGCGTGCGCGAGCACGGCGAACACCTGGCCTTCGTCGATCTCCGGGACCGCAGCGGCATCGTCCAGGTCGTCGTGGACGGCGCCCACGAACTGCGGTCCGAGTTCGTCCTCCAGGTGACCGGCACCGTGCGTGCCCGCCCCGAGGACACCACCAACGAGGCGCTGGCCACCGGCATGGTCGAGGTCGCAGCGGACGAGGTGACGATCCTCGCCCGGTCCGAGCCGATGCCGTTCCCGATCGACGACCGTACCGACGTCGACGAGGTGCTGCGTCTGCGCCACAGGTACATCGACCTTCGCCGGGTCCGCCTCCAACGGAACCTCGAGGTCCGGGCCAGGGTCAACTCGGCCGTCCGGGGCGCCATGGAGGATCAGGGCTTCATCGAGGTGGAGACGCCCATGCTCATCGCCAGCACGCCGGAGGGCGCCCGCGACTTCGTCGTGCCGTCCCGCAAGGAGCCGGGCTCGTTCTACGCCCTGCCGCAGAGCCCGCAGCTGTTCAAGCAGCTCTGCATGGTGGGCGGCATCGACCGGTACTACCAGATCGCACGCTGTCTGCGCGACGAGGACCTGCGGGCCGACCGCCAGTTCGAGTTCATGCAGCTCGATGCCGAGGCCAGCTTCGTGGACCAGGACGATGTTCTGGGATTCATCACCTACGCGGTGTGCGCAGCCGTCGAAGCGGTGACCGGCGAGCATCCGGGCGAGTTCCCGCGCATGACGTGGCAGGAGGCCCAGGAACGCTTCGGTTCCGACAAGCCCGACACCCGCTTCGGACTCGAACTGGTCGAGCTGACCGAGGTGTTCGCCGACACCGGGTTCCGGGCGTTCCAGGCGCCCTGCATCAAGGGCATCCGGGTGCCGGGCGGCGCCGACCTGTCCCGCAACAGGCTCGACGACCTGACCGACCAGTGCAAGCAGTGGGGGGCCAAGGGGCTTGTCTGGATGCGCGTCGAAGCCGATGGCCTCAACTCGCCGGTCGCCAAGTTCCTCGCCGATGACGAAACGGCCGCCCTGCGGACCGTCATGGGCGCCGAAGAGGGCGACCTGTTGTTCCTCGTGGCCGACGAACGCCGCAGGGTCCGTCACGTGCTCGGGCTGTTGCGCCTCGCCCTGGGTCGGCCCCCGGTCACCGAGGGGGGCCTCAACTTCCTGTGGGTCGTCGACTTCCCGCTGTACGAAGGGCACGACGAGGCCGGGAACCCGATTCCCGCCCACCATCCGTTCACGATGCCGCACGAGGAGGACCTCGGCCTCCTCGAGGCCGGCGAACTCCTCGAGGTCCGGTCACAGGCCTACGATCTCGTGGTCAACGGGTGGGAGCTGGGTTCGGGCAGCGTCCGGATCCACCGGCGTGAGATCCAGGAGATGATCTTCGCCACGCTCGGGATCGGTGCAGAGGAGGCGCAGGAGAAGTTCGGCTTCCTGCTCGACGCCTTCCGCTACGGAGCACCGCCCCATGCCGGCTTCGCCTTCGGCATGGACCGCCTGGTGGCCATCCTCGCCGGCGAGGAGAACATCCGCGAGGTGATCGCCTTCCCGAAGACGCAGTCGGGCGCCGACCCGCTCACCGGTGCACCGACGACGATCGACGACCGCCACCTCGAGGATCTCGGCCTGCGGGTGCTGCCGCCGAAGCAGTGACGGTCCCGGCCGACCTCGGGCTCTGCCTGGCGACCCTCCTTCCGGACCCGTTCGCGGCCGACGCCACGGCGGTTCTCTCCGGGCTCGACGCTGCGGCCGAGCACGGCTTCGGCGGCGTGTCGGCATGGAGCCTGCATGTGATGAACCTCGATCCGGACCCGAAGGTGTTCGCCGGGGCGGTCCGGGACCGCGATCTCGAGGTCCGGGTGGTGGAGGCCGCGACCGGCTGGGCAGCAGCGGACGGCATCGACCGGGACGGCGACTTCACCCTCGACATGGCCGAGGCGCTGGGCGCCGGCCAGATCGTGGCCGTGACGCTGGAGGCCGCCTTCGCCGACCGCCAGCGGGCCGTCGCCGGCTTCGCCGACCTGTGCGACCGTGCCGCCGAGCGGGGCATCAACGTGGCACTCGAGTTCCTGCCCTGGTGTGCCGTTCCCGACCTGGCCTCGGCCTGCGCACTGACCGGTGCGGCCGGGCGCCCCAACGGTGGGATCCTGCTCGACACCTGGCACTGGCAGCGCCAGCCCGGAGGGCCGTGTCCCGAGATCCTGGCGGGCCTTCCCGGGTCGGCGATCCAGATGGTGCAACTCTGCGACGCTGCGGAGGTTCCTGGCGACGACCCGATGGGCGAGGCCATGTCGGCCCGACCCCTGCCGGGGGAGGGCGTGGTTGACTTCGCCGCACTGGCGTCCGTCCTCGAGGAGATCGGTGCGACGCCGCTGCTCTGCCCCGAGGTGTTCAACCGGAAACTCGTGGCCGAGGGTCCGTCGACGTTCGCCGGCGCCATCGCCGACGCCTGCATTTCAACATGGTCGTCCGGGGGGGCGTCCCGGCCATCCCGATGGCGGCCGCTAGGTTCGGCGTCGTGACCGACGACCTGTTCGCAGCTGCGG
>CAJXIS010000067.1 GCA_913054115.1 uncultured Acidimicrobiaceae bacterium
GCCCACGGCCAGCATCTCGCGCATCGCCGCCGCCCACTCGATCGGATAGCGCTGCACCTTCTGCGGGTTGCCGGCGTTGGGGAACACCCATATCACGAAGTCGCCGGCGTAGACCGCCCGGTCCTCCGGGTCCCAGACCCAGGTGTGATCGTCGGTCTCACCCCTGGCGTGCCGGAGCTCGAGCCGTCGGCCGCCCACCTCGATCTCGATCCGGTCGCGGTAGGTGAGGTCCGGCTCGGCCACATCCTCGGGCAGGAACCGGTGGCCCCGGCCCCCGATGCCGAGGTGCGAGCGCACCCCGCCGAACTGGCGCCGGTTGATGGCGAGGTTCCAGCCGTTGGTGCGCCGGTAGCGCTCGAAGCGGGCCGGGACGGCCTCGTGCGCCGCCACCCGGGGACGGGCGTGGCCACGGGCCTCGGCGTCGGCGATGAACGCCCCGCTGCCGCCCACGTGGTCGACGTGGCCGTGGGTGTAGACGAGGGTGTGGACCGGGTCTTCCGACCAGCCCCGGAGGGACTCGACCACGGCGGCTCCCGACTGCGCCCCGCTGGCGTCGATGCAGACCAGCCCGTCGTCGGTGCGCAGCGCCCAGCAGTGCGAGAACGACTCGACCACGGCCAGGCCGTCGGCGACCTCGCTGAGTTGCTCGGTGACGCGGTTGTGGGGTGGCTCGGCGATGCCGGTGTCGATGACCCGCTGGCCGAGTTCGACGGGATGGACGTCGGTCATGGGGACTCCTGCATGGCGTGGGGAACGGTCGGACCGTAGACCCGGGCGTCGATCAGCCCAGCGCCCGCCGGATCAGGTCCCCGGCCCGGTCGAGGTCCTCGAAGAGGAAGAAGTGCCCCCCGTCCACGACCTGGGGCTCGATGCCGAGCACGTCGGCCTGTCCGACGAACCACTCGGGAGCCAGGTCGGTAAGGCTCCCGTAGAGCACCGAGGTCCGGCACCGGACGTCGGACAGCCGGTCGAAGGAGTGCGTAGGGCCGTGGGCCCGGGTCGTACCGAAGATGGCCGCCTCGGTCTCCGGATCGCAGGCCAACTCGACGGTGCCGTCGGACCGGTCGACGAACCCCCAGCGGACGTAGGCGGCGAGTACCTCGGCATCGAGGGCGTCGAGCGGAAGTCGGGCGCCGTACGAGGCCTCGACGGCCGCCCGGTCGTCCCAGACCCTGCGGCGGCGCCTCGCACCGATGGCCAGCGGGTTCTCCCCACCCTCGAACGACTGGTCCCGTTCCTCGCGCTCCCTGGAGTCGATGGCGATGGCCTCACAGAGCATCATCGACCCCATCCGCTCCGGGGCCTCGGCGGCGACGAGGATCGCCACGCCCCCGCCGAGCGAGACACCCAGCAGGTCGAACCGGTCGATGCCGAGGTGGTCGAGCACAGCGAGGACGTCGTTGGCCATCGCATCGTTGCCGAGCAGCACCTCGTCGGTGACGGTCTCGCTGGCACCATGGCCCCGCAGGTCGACGCCCACGACCCGGTGGCGGTCGCCCAGCCGGGCGACCAGGGGGTCGTACATGCCGGCGCAGAAGCCGTTGGGGTGCAGCACCACGAGCGGGTCCCCGCCGCCGTCGCCTCGGTTCCAGTCGAGGTACGCGATCCCGAGCCCGTCGCTCTCGATCCGGCCGCCGACGGGCGTTGGCGTGCTCACCGCCGGCCCACGCTCCTACCCTCGTACACGTGCCGCAGTCTGGTCGCTTCGTTGCCGCTCCCGCCAGCCGGGTGCTCGGAGTTCTCGTGCTGCTCGTCGCCGCCTCTTCGTGCGCCGGCGAGCGCACACCGGCCCCGACGGCCGTGGAACGCCTGGTGCCCCGGGTGCTCGCCGAGCACCCCCACGACCCGACGGCCTTCACCCAGGGTCTCGAGATCGTCGACGGCTCGCTGGTCGAGAGCACCGGCCGGTACGGCGTGTCGACGCTGCGCCTGGTCGCCCTGGAGACCGGCGGGGAGATCGCATCCGTGGACCTCGACGACGACCTGTTCGGCGAGGGAGTGACCTCGCTGGGCGACGGCCGCCTGTTGCAGCTCACGTGGAAGGCGGGCCGGGCACTCGTGTGGGACGCGGCGTCCCTCCAACCACTGGACACCTGGTCCTATGACGGCCAGGGCTGGGGCATCTGCCGGCTCGACGACGACACGCTGGCCATGTCGGACGGATCCGCCACGTTGACCCTCCGGGACATCGACGGCTTCCGCCGGACAGGAGGTGTCGAGGTACTGCTCGACGGCGTGCCGGTCGACCGGCTCAACGAGCTCGAGTGCGTCGACGGCACCGTCTGGGCCAACGTCTGGCAGACCGGGCGGATCGTGGCGATCGACCCCTCCACCGGCGGGGTGGTGGCCGTCGTCGATGCCTCGGGCCTTCCCGTGGACCGCAGCGTGCTCGGGAGCGACGACGTGCTCAACGGGATCGCCCACGATGCGACGACCGGTCGGTTCCTTTTGACCGGCAAGCGCTGGCCGGTGCTCTTCGAGGTCGAGTTCGTCGCGGCCGACTGAGCCCTCTCGTTCAGGCCCGGCGCCTCAGCCGAAGTGTCGCTCGATCTCCGGTCCGGTCCAGAAGCCAACCAGCGGCCGATCGGAGCCATGCTCCGCGTAGTGGGCCAGGCGTGCCCGACCGTCGTCGTCGAACATCTCGACGGCGTCGAAGAGGCCCCGGCCGCCGACGGCCCGCAGTGCCCGGTCGCCATCGCTTCTCGGGCGCGGCAGGTGCGAGGTCAGGACCAGCAGGCGTGCGTCGTCGTCCGAGGCCGCCAGCACGTGTGCCCTGCCTATGGCCTTCCAGAGGACGTCGTTGCGTCGCATGCCCGGCCGTGAGGTGGTGAAGGTGCCGGCCACCTCCACGTACCACTGGTGGCCCTCGGCCCGGTCGGTGACGAGGAACGGAAAGCCGACGCCCAGCCCGCGCAGCTTCGCACCGGCCTTCACGATCTGGAAGCCGGCCTCCTCGAGCAGCGCCTCGGCGATGTCGGCGGCCTTCTTGCCGGAGTCGGCGGCACGGCCGAGCACCGCCTCGTGTTCGGCCTGTTCGGCGAAGAGCCCCTCCTGGCGGCCCGTGGGGGCCAGGTCGCTCCGGCGCCACGAGGCGGTCAGCCCATGGGTGACCCGCTTGCGTTCCGTGGCAACCCGCTCGCCGGCCAGTGCGACGAAGTCGGGGTCGAGGTCGTAGCCGACGCCGCGTCGGCCGGAGCGGACGGCGGCGACGAGGGTGCTGCCCGAGCCCATGAAGGGGTCGAGCACCACGTCGTCCCGGTAGGTGTAGAGGTCGATCAGCCGGCGGGGCAGCTCCACGGGGAACGGCGCCGGGTGGCCGACCCGGGAGGCCTGTTCGGCGTCGATGCGCCAGACGTCGAGGGTGGCCTCCATGAACTCGTCGGTCGTGATCGTGCTCTCGTACGGCAGTCCCTCGGCCGCCCGCTGCGCCGCCGGACGGGCCCGGTCGAAGCGTCCCTTGCTGGCGATGACCACGCGTTCGGTCATGTCGCGCAGCACCGGGTTGGTGGCCTTGCGGAACGAGCCCCACGCCACCGAGCCGGTGGCACCGTCGGCCTTCTGCCAGACCACCTCGCCACGCAGCAGCAGGCCCAGGTCGTCCTGGAGGATCCGGGTGACGTCGGCGGCGAGGCTGCGCCAGGGCCTGCGTCCCAGGTTGGCGACGTTGACGGCGATGCGGCCGCCGGGTTCGAGCACGCGGACGCACTCGGCGAATACCTCCCGCAGCAGGTCGAGGTACTCGAGGTACGAGGCCGGGATCGCATCCTGCGCCAGGTCGAGCTCGTATTCCTTGCCGACGAAGTAGGGCGGTGAGGTGACCACCAGGGCGACGCTGTCGTCGGGAAGGTGGGCCATGTCGCGGCTGTCGCCGAGCAGGCAGCCGTCGCCGATGCCGGCGGCTTCGACATCGAGCAGGGCGACTGTGTCGTCGTCGGACAGGACCGGCGGCGTGAACCGGGCATAGAAGGCGGAGGCGTCGTGGTTCTCGCGCCGACCGACGCCGAACGCCGTCGTGGCCGTGCCCGGGTGCACCTGTGCCTCCGTCATGGACCAGAGCGTACGCGTTCTTTCCGGCCTTTGCGCGCTCTGCACGTTCGTACGACCACTCAGCGCGCGATTTCGGACCTCGACCCCCTGTCACAGGCCGTGGGCAGAGTATGGGCACGCCTCGCAGCCGGCGCCACGGCCGCCCCCCACGATTCCGCCATTCCCAAGGGGAGGCCCCCATGGCACCACCGACTCCCGACACCGAGCGTCTCATCCGACGGCTCCTCGACCTGCTCGACCCGCACCAACCCTGCCTCTACGGCGTCAGCCGCCGTCGACGCCTGGCCCGCCATCCGTTCGGCCACCTCGACGACCTCGTCGGCTGGACCGCACCCTCGTGCTGGACCGCAGCCGCCCTGGTGGCCCCGGCCACGGCGGTGGGCCCGGACGGCGTCGCCGACATCGCACTGCTCCACCTCGTCACCAGGGGTGGCCACAGCGTCTCGGGCAGACAGCTCGACGGGCAAATCGACCTGCTCTCCGACGGCACCGGCCCGGTCGACGACCTGTGCCGTCGGATCATCGGCCTCGACACGCCACCCCCCGATGGGCCCGTCCGGGTGTTCCTGGACACACTCTGGCTCGACCGGGTCCTCGGCGTGGCGCTCGACCGACCACTCGGCTCGTGTGGCCCTTCGCCGAATCAGGTGCTGGTGCTGCGCCCCGACGACCTCGACTGGTCCGAGCTGCGACGTCGCTGTGTCGTCGGCAGCCTGGTTCTCCCCGGCATCACGCCCGCTGAGGCCAACTGGTTCGACGACGGGTCCTTCGCACGCTGGGCGATCCGCCTCATGCCCGACCCCACCGAGGTACTGGCCGACCTGGCGCAGCTCCTCGAATGACCGTGCTGGACCGCGCTCGCCCGAGGACTCGGGAAGGCATCATGATCCGGAGAACGCCTCGGCCAGGCGCTGCCGGGCCTCGGGTCCCGTGGTCACCCAGTCGTAGATCGAACCGCCCACGGCACCGGCCTCCTCGAGGCCGACGAGGAACCCTTCCAGGTCGTCGAGTACGGCCAGCGGCTCACCCGGATCCGGCATGTCGGTCCCGTCGGCAGCCCCCACGCCGCCGATGCCGTGCACCACCGCCGAGCCGTCACCCAGGTTCTCGCGCAGCAGGCGGATGTTCTCGGCCGTGTAGTACCGGGGATCGGCATGCTCCTCGGTCCGGAACGACCAGTACGACATCGGCAGCCAGACGTCGTAGGTCGTACGGATCTGATCCCACGGGAACCCCGGCCAGAAGTCGGGGTTGATCACGTCGGTCACCACCGGTGGCATCACGATCGCCCCGAGCGTGTCGGTCCCGACCGCGCTGCGCAGCCGACGGCCGAGCTCGACCAGCCGGCGGCTGCGTTCCGCGGGCTCGAGGTCGTCGTCCTTCCACTCGATGTCGACCGAGATGCCGTCGAAGCGGTGGCCCAGCACCTCGAAGGCCGAGAGCGCCACCAGGCGGTCGAGGTCCTCGTCGCCCTCCTCCCACATGGGGAGGTACCAGGCCACGACCGCGAGGTCCGAGGCGTGGCCGGCCAGCAGGTACTCGGCCAGCAGCCACGGATCGGCCGTCGGGAATCGGGCGCTCTCCGCAGCCCGCGCCCCCTGGAGGAACAGCGTCCGCACGCCCTGGGCCGACATCGCGACGACATCGGCTGGCCAGACGGTCGGGGCACCGGATGCGACCGCCGGATCGGCGTCGAACGCATCGACCCAGGTGCCCAGGCCCCGATACGGCTCGAGCGTGCGCTGCTGGGGCCTCGCGTTGCCACCGGGGGCGTCGATGACGAGCGTGGGCGCCACCGTGTCGATCGGCTCGGCGGAGACATGCGGGATGACGTACGGGTCGGAACCCGAGGTCAGAAATGCCCCGAGGGCGAACGCCAGGAGGACCAGCAACAGCATCGCGATCCCGGCGACTGCCCGACCTTCCATGCCCAGACCGTACCGACCGCCACCAAGGCCCACGGGTCGCCCTCTCCCCCGCGTGGCCTGCCCCCACCCGGCAGGGGGCCGCCGGTAGCGTCAGCCCGGTGACCGACGACCAGCAGCCCGGGGAACAGGAACCCGAGGGGCACGAGGCGGGGCCTGCCACGGTGGCCCGCCGGCGGGTGCTGATCGGGCTCGGGCTGGGCGCCGCCAGCCTCGGCATGCTGCGGCGCCTCCCGACCGGACGCACCGCCACACCGCCGTCGTCGGCCGGACCACACCCGACCACGACAACGTCCACGCCGCCCGGCACCACGTCGACCACCACGCCCGGGCGACCCGTGCCCAGTGTCCCGCCGGTGCTCGACGACAGCCTCGCCGTCGCCGACGACGGCCACGTCCACGACGTGGTGATCTCGGGCGGACGGGTCATCGACCCCGACTCGCACTTCGACGCCGTGGCCCACGTGGGCATCGACGGCGACACGATCACGCGTATCAGCCTCGAGCCGCTCACCGGCACCACGACGGTCGATGCCGCAGGACTCGTGGTCTCGCCCGGCTTCATCGACATCCTGAGCTACCCGCCCAACGGCTACGGCGAGTGGTTCAAGGTGGCCGACGGCGTCACCACCAACCTCTGCCTCCACGGCATCGACGCCACGATGGAGGACTTCCTCGCCAGGGGGACCCGCAACGACCCGCCGGTCAACTATGGGGGCGCCACCGACCAGTACGAGCACCGCAAGATGCTCGGCGCAGGCATCGGCTTCGCCACCGAGGCCCAGATCGTGGAGCTGGCCGCACGGGCCGAGGCCGACCTGCTGGCCGGGGCGGTCGGCATCCACGAGCAGCCCGAGTACGTGATCGGGGTGACCTTCGAGGAGATGCTGGCCCACGGAGCGGTCGCCGCCCGTCACAACGTGCCGCTGTGCCTCCACCTGCGGCACTCCAGGCCCGACCCCCCGTCGCTCCAGGAGGAGGGCATCGACGAGGCCATCCGGGTCGCCCGCGAGACCGGCTGTCGGATCCACATCGAGCACATCAACTCCACCGGCGGCACCGGGCGCATGGTCGAGGCCATCGCCCAGGTCGATGCCGCAAGGGCCGAGGGCCTTTCGATCACCGCCTGCGTCTACCCGTACACCTTCTGGGCGACCTATGCCGGCAGCGCACGCTTCGACGACTTCCAGGCCAAGTACGAGATCGGCTACGGCGACCTCCAGGTGGCCAACACCCCGGACCGGCTCACCGAGGCGACCTTCCGCAGGGCCAGGGCCGACAACCTGCTCACGGCGGCGTTCGCCATGTCGGAGGAGGACATCACCGACGCCCTTGCCGCCCCGTGGGTGATGCTCGGCTCCGACGCCATCCTCACCATCAGCCACAACAACCATCCCCGCTCCACGGGCTGTTTCAGCCGACTGCTCGGGGTGTACGTGCGCGAACGCGGTGTCCTCGACCTCCCGGACGCCCTCGGGCGCATGACGATCCTGCCGGCGCGGCTGCTCGAGGACGTCAGCCCCGCCATGGCACGGCGTGGCCGAATCCAGGCCGGCGCCGTCGCCGACGTGACGGTCTTCGACCCGGCCACGGTGCTCGACCGGTCCTCGATCGCCGACACCGGCGTCGAGTCGGCCGGCATCCGCCACGTGCTGGTGGGCGGCCGATTCGTCCGCCGTGACGGGAACAACGACCAGAACGAGCGCCCCGGAGTCCCGATCCTGCGGGAATCCGCATGATCCTCTCGGTGCGTGAACGCCGGGCCGCCTGGCGGCTCACCCAGCTCGTCCTGGTCGGCGCCTTCGCCATAGCGGCGTTCGCCGTGCGCGACATCGTCCGTGACCGCTCGGACGACAGCGCCTCCCCACCCGTCGTCACGACCACGGCGCCACCGGTCGACAGCGACGGCGGCGGGAACGACCCCGGCGGCAGCGCCACCACAGAACCCACGACCACGACCACCACCTGGGCACCGGCCCGGTCGTTCACCCTCGTCGCCACCGGCGAGCTGCTGGTCCACGAGTACGTGGCCGACCGTGCCGCCGACTACGGCGGCGTCGGCGCCTGGGACTTCCGGCCCATGTTCCGGCTCGTTCGCCCCATCATCGCCGGAGCCGACGTGGCGCTCTGCCACCTCGAGACGCCCCTCTCGGCCGACAACTCCGACCTCGCCTACTACCCGGGCTTCCGGGTGCCGTTCGAGTTGGCCGACGCCATCGCCGATGCCGGCTACGACGGCTGCTCGGTGGCCTCCAACCACAGCCTCGACGCAGGCACGGCCGGCGTGGCGAGCACCCTCGACCACCTCCGTCGTGCCGGGGTGGCGACCACCGGCATGGCGACCGACGCAGCCGGGGACAGCCCGGCGACCTTCGAGGCCGACGGGATCCCGATCGCACACCTCTCCTACACCGACCTCATGAACGGAGGGTCCCTGCCGACCGAGCCGGCGAGGCTGGTTCCCCGCGTCGATGCCGAGGAGATCCTCGCCGACGCCGCCGCCGCCAGGGCCGCCGGCGCCGAGTTCGTGGTGCTCAGCCTCCACTGGGGCGCCGAATACGACGCCGCCGCCACCGGCCGCCAGACGGGGCTCATCGACACCCTGCTGGCCTCACCCGACGTGGACCTGCTGCTCGGACACGGCACCCACGTGCCACAGCCCGTGTTCGAACGCAACGGGAAGTACGCCGCCATCGGACTCGGGAACTTCCTCTCGAACCAGCCGGGCGACGAGCGCCGCATGTGCAGCGAGTGTCCGCCCGCCACCCAGGACGGCCTGATCGCCTGGTTCGCTGTGGGCGACCTCCCCGACGGGACGGTCGGCGTGATCGATGCGGGATACGTCCCCACCTGGGTCCGCCGATCATCGACCTACGAGATCGTCCCCCTCGGCATCGACGAACCCACCGGCGTCGAGCCCACCGTCCTCGCCGAGTCGGCCCGCCGCACCGCCGCCGTCGTCGAACCCGTGTTGCGGAGGCTCGACATCGATTCGTTCGGCTGAGAACCGCCCGATACCTGCACGGATATCCTGACACGCGTCGATCACGACCCTGAGATCCGCCACTGACGGCCGACCCGGGCTCGAACAAGGAGACATCCCGTGTCCAACACCCCCCACCCGCGCCCCGCACGCGTGCCCAACTTCTGTGCAGGTCCC
>CAJXIS010000068.1 GCA_913054115.1 uncultured Acidimicrobiaceae bacterium
GCCGCCACGCCGAGAAGGTCGCCGAGTGGGGGGTCGATGCCGTCATCGCCCAGGGCACCGAGGGCGGCGGCCACACCGGCGTCGTCCCGACCTCGCTGCTCATTCCGCAGGTGCTCGACGCCGTCGACCTGCCGGTGATCGCCGCCGGCGGCTTCGTGGACGGACGGGGCCTCGCCGCCGCACTGGCCTGGGGCGCCGACGGCATCGCCATGGGCACCCGGTTCCTGCTCACGTCCGACAGCAGCGTCCCCGACAACGTCAAGGCCCTGTACCTCGCCACGCCGGTCACCGGCACCGTGATCACCACGGCCATCGACGGCGCCCCACAGCGGGTGATCGCCACCGACATGATCCGCCGGCTCGAGGCCGCCCGCCTCACCCGCTTCCCCCGTGCTGCGGCCAATGCCCTGCGCTTCCGGCGCCTCACCGGCACCTCGATGCGGGCGCTCCTCGCCGAGGGGATCCGGATGAAGAAGGCCCAGGACCTGACCTGGGGCCAGATGGCGTTGGCGGCCAACGCCCCGATGCTCACCCGGGCCACCATGGTCGACGGTCGAACCGAGGTCGGCATCCTCCCGACCGGCCAGGGAGTCGGCTCGATCGACGAGCTGCCATCGGTCGCCGACCTCGTGGCGAGGATCGTGGCCGAGGCCACCGAAACCCTCGACCGGCTCTGCGGGGGCTGAGCGTGGACCTGCGCTTCACCCCCGAGCAGGTCGCGTTCCGCGACGAGGTCCGGACCTGGCTCGGGGAGAACATTCCCGACGAACCGCTGCCCTCGATGGACACACCCGAGGGCTTCGAGGCTCACCGACGCTGGGAGCGGACGCTCTTCGATGCCCGCTGGTCGGTCGTCAACTGGCCCGAGGCCTATGGCGGCCGCGAGGTCGGCCTGGTCGAGTGGCTGCTCTTCGAGGAGGAGTACTACCGCTCGGGCGCACCGGGCCGGGTCAACACCAACGGCATCACCCTGCTCGGCCCGACGCTGTTCGCCTTCGGCACGCAGGACCAGCAGGACCGGTTCCTGCCGGCCATGGCCTCCGGTGCCGAGATCTGGGCGCAGGGCTGGTCCGAGCCCGACTCGGGCAGCGACCTGGCTTCGATCGCCACGAAGGCGGTCCGGGACGGCGACCACTTCGTGCTCGACGGCCAGAAGACCTGGTGCTCCCGTGGCGCATGGGCCGACTGGCTGTTCTGCATCGTGCGCACCGACCCCGACTCGGAACGGCACCGGGGCCTGTCGTACCTGCTGGTGCCCGCCGACAGCCCCGGCCTCGAGCGCCGCACCGTCGGACGCCTCGACGGCGAGCCGGCCTTCGCCGAGCTGTTCTTCGCCGACTGCCGGGTCCACGAGGCCAACCTGCTGGGCGGGGAGGGCCAGGGCTGGTCCGTGGCCATGGCCACCACGTCGAGCGAGCGGGGCCTCAACCTGCGGGCACCCGGCCGCTTCCTCGCCGCCGCCGCTCGCCTGGTCGACCTGTACCGGCGGGTCAGCGCCGAGCACGATGTCGACCCCGGTGTCCTCGACCAGGTCGTGCGGGCATGGACCGCCGCCGACGCCTACCGGTGGCAGACCTACGCCGCCGCCGCCCGACTCCAGGCAGGCGACGACCTCGGCGCCTCGGCGTCGATGATGAAGGTCTTCTGGTCGGAGCTCGACGTCGAACTGCACGCCACCGCCCTGCGCCTGCTCGGCTCGCACGGCGAGCTCGTCGCCGACGACGCCGTCGACGGCGGCTCGTGGATGGCCGGCTACCTCTTCGCCCTGGCCGGCCCCATCTACGCCGGCACCAACGAGATCCAGCGCAACATCATCGCCGAGCGGGTGCTCGGCCTCCCGAGGAAGTAGGGGGGCAGGAAACGATGCGCTTCGCCTTCACCGACGACCAGGTCCTGTTCGCCGACACCGTCAGGGACATCCTCGTCGGCGAGTGCCCACCGTCGGCCGTGCGGGCCGCCTGGGACGACCCCGAGGGTCGGGTGCCCGGCCTCTGGGAGACGCTGGCGGCGACCGGCGTGCTCGGCGTGGCCGCCCCCGAGGCGCACGGCGGCCTCGGCATGTCGACCTGTGACCTGGTGCTGCTGCTCGAGGAACTCGGCTACGCCGCCTGCCCCGAGCCGGTCGCAGAACACGCCGCCGTCGCCATCCCGATCCTGCGCGACCACGCCCCCGTGGCCATGGCCGACGAATGGCTGGGCCGCGCCGCCGAAGGATCGGCGGTGCTCACCGCCGCAGCGCCGACCGACGCCTTCGTGCTGGCCGCCGAGCGGGCCGACCTGGTACTGTTGTGCGCCGACGGCGAGGTGCACGCCGTTGCGGCCGGCGCCTTCTCGTCCACGCCGCAGCAGAGCGTGGACCGTGCCCGCCGCCTCTCCCGGATCGACTGGTCACCGACCGCCGCCACCCTCGTCAGCGACGATCCGGCGGTCGTCTGCGAGGTGCTCGACCGTGGAGCACTCGCTGCCGCCGCACAGGCCGTCGGCGTGGGACGCCGGCTGCTCGACATGACCGTCGCCTACGTGGCCGAGCGGGAGCAGTTCGGCAGGCCGGTCGGCGTCAACCAGGCGGTCAAGCACCACTGTTCGAACGTGGCGATCGCCCTCGAGTTCGCCGCACCGATGGTCCACAAGGCCGCCTGGGCGCTCACACACGGCGAGGGCCCGGAGGGCGGCGATCCGTCCATCGACGTGGCGATGGCCAAGGCGCTGGCGTCCGATGCCGTCGACCTGGCCTGCCGGTCGGCGCTCCAGTGCCACGGCGCCATCGGCTACACGATCGAGCACGACCTCCAACTCTGGCTCAAGCGCGGCTGGGCACTGTCGGCCTCCTGGGGCGACGCCGCCCACCACCGGCGGCAGGTGGGCGCCGGCCTGCAGGCCGGCTGAGCCGCACGTCGGCCGGTTTGCCCGCTAGACACTCCCTCCATGACCGAGCCGCAGGAGCGCAGCGCCGGCATCCGACTGGCCGCCGAGGTGCGTGCCCTGTTGGTCGACCTGCATGCCCTCGATCCCTCCGCCGAGGCGCTCGGCGAGGCCGCCGACCGCGTGGCCGCCGTCCGCGACTCGTTGGGCGATGAGGTCCGGCTGCGCTGGTACGAGGTTCCCGCCGATGAGATCGACGAGGACGCCGAGGTTCGCCTGCGCGTCGAGTACCGCGACCACAGCCTGTTCCGCGGCGAGCGCAGCCCCCTGGCGCCACCCCTGACCGTCACCACCGGCGAGAGCGAGGACGGAACGCCGATCGTCGTTGGCGAGGTCCGGGTCGATCGGGGCCACGAGGGCCCCCCGGGGCGCATCCACGGCGGCTACATCGCCGGCCTCTTCGACGACGTGCTCAGCGGAACCCTCGGGCTGCGTGACGCCGGCCCCGCATTCACGGCCCGCCTCAAGATCCGCTACCGGAAGCCAACGCCCATCGACGTGGACCTGCGCTTCGAGGCGTGGGTCGAGCGGCACAGTGGTCGGCGCCTGATCGCCAGGGCCCGCTGCCTCGTCGATGGCGAGGTCACCGCCGAGGCCGAAGCGCTGTTCGTCACCGTCTCTCGTGACCAGGAGCGCCGGCAGGAGGGGGACGCGACGTGACGGCCGACGCCCGTCCGGTCGTCTGCTTCGTCTGCACCGGAAATGCCGCCCGGTCCGTGATGGCCCGGCGAATGTTCGCCGAGTTGGCGCCCGGCTACCGGGCCACGTCGGCGGGAACGCTCGTGCTCGAGGGCCACCCGATGAGCAGTCGGACCCGGTCGGCCCTGCGGGACCACGGGCTCACCGACTTCGACCACCGCAGCCGCCAGTTCGGCGACGAGCACGCAGCCGCCGACCTCGTCGTGGCCATGGAACCCGACCATGTGACCTGGGTGCGCCGCCACCACCCGGAGGCCGCCGACCGGACCGCGACCCTGCCCCGACTCGTCCGTGACCTGCCGGCCCTCGGAAGCATGGCCGACCGGGTGGCCGGCCTCGGCCTCGCCACCGTGGAGGTCGAACCCTGGGAGGAGGTGGTCGATCCTGCCGCCGGTGACCAGGCCGTGTTCGACGCCTGTGCCGTCGAGCTGTACGGACTCGTCGAGGCCCTCGCCGCCCGGCTCTCGGACCCATCGACAACCCGGTGACCTCCCACCGGCGTGAGGCGTTCGTCCTCACCGTTGCCGTCGGGCTCATCGGCATCACGTTCGGCGTCTTCGCCGACTCGGTCGGACTCGGGCTGGCGCAGGCATCGGCGCTGTCGGTGCTGACCTTCACCGGAGCGTCACAGTTCGCAGCCGTCTCGGTCATCGGCAGCGGCGGCAACCCCGTGGCGGCAGTCGGCAGCGCACTCCTGCTGGCCGCCCGCAACTCGCTCTACGGCCCGGTCGTGGCCCCGTACCTGCGCTCCCGGCCGGGTCGGCGGGCCCTCGCCGCACACTTCGTCATCGACGAGACGACCGCCATGGCGAGCGCTCAGGACGATCCGGAGACGGCCCGCGACGCCTTCTGGTTCACCGGACTGTGGCTGTTCGTCTTCTGGAACGTGGGCACGGTCGTCGGCGTGCTGGTCGGCGGCCTCCTCGAGGATCCCGGCGCCTGGGGCCTCGACGCCGCCTTCCCAGCGGCGTTCATGGCGCTGATCGTGCCGCACGTGCGGACCAGGCCGGGACAGGTCACGGCAGCGCTGGGCACGGTGATCGCCGTCGTGGCGGTGCCGCTCACTCCGGCGGGTGTACCGATGCTGCTCGCCGCCCTGGCGGTCGGGCCCGGTCTGTGGGTCCGGTCCCGTCAGGCACGAGGGAGGACGGCCACGTGAGCTGGACCGCCATCCTCGTGCTCTCTGCCGGCGCCTACCTGTTCAAGGTGGTCGGCCTGTTCGCCGGCGACCGCCTGGCCGTGCGGCTGGCGCCGGTGACAAGCCTGCTCCCTGCCGCACTGTTCGCGGCGATCATCGCCATCATGTCGGTCGTCGACGGCGAGTCGCTGGTCATCGACGGCCGTCTCGTCGGCGTGGCGGTCGGGGCGGTGGCCGTCTGGCGACGGGCGCCGTTCGTGGCGGTCGTGGTCGCGGCGATGGCGGCGACGGCGCTGCTGCGCCTGGTCGCCTGATTCCCTGCCAAACGACCTGACCCTGCCCGGCGAACCGTCGGGCACTGGCTAGCGTTGGCGCCCGTGGAGTCGTCCGACCCGGAATCCGTGGCCCCCGAGGGCGTGTCGCCTTCGGTCTGGCGCTCCCTCTCCCTGCCCCGGCCACGTTGGCGGGGCACGATGCACCGGGCCGCCGCCCCGCTGACCGTCGCCGCCGGTGTGGCGCTCGTGCTCCAGGGATCGACGATTATCGACCGGGTCGGTGCCGGCGTGTTCGTGCTGGGCGCGCTGTTCATGTTCGTCGCCAGCGGCCTGGTGCACCTGCGCCGGTGGACCGTGCCGGTCTACGAGACCCTCTTCCGGGTCGACCACGCGGCGATCTTCGTGTTCATCGCGGCGAGCGCGACGCCGGTGGCGGTCACGGGCCTGGATGGCACGGCCGGCCGCATCCTGTTCTGGGCCCTCTGGGCGGGGGCACTGCTGGGCATCCTGGTCCGCGTCCTGCCCTTCCATCCGCCGAAGGGCCTCATGAACTCGCTGTTCATCGGACTGGGCTGGGTGCCGGTCCTCTTGGCCCCGGCGCTGATCACCCAGCTCGACGTCGCCGTCCTCGTCCTGATCGGCGTCGAGGGACTCCTGTACACGATCGGGGCGCTCATGCTCGGGGCCCGCTGGCCCGACCTCGCCCCCCGGCACTTCGGCTACCACGAGGTCTGGCACACGGTGGTCACCACGGCCGTCGCTGTGCACTTCGTCGTCGTGTGGCTGATCCTGGGTGCCGGCTGAATCACCCCGCTTTGCGGCCACTCCCGCCAGCGGGGAGGATGGGGTCGTCCACCCGATCCCCAACCGCCCCGGGAGGCCGCCCATGAAGGGCATCGTGTTCAACGGTGAGAAACTGAGCGTCGTCGAAGGCCTCGAGCTACGCGACCCCGGTCCGGACGAGGTCGTCGTGCGCATCGTCAACTCCGGCGTCTGCCACAGCGACGTGAGCGTCATCAACGGCACCATCCCGTTCCCGACCCCCGTGGTGCTCGGCCACGAGGGCGCAGGCATCGTCGAAGAGGTCGGCCCTGCGGTCACGAACGTGAAGCCAGGTGACCATGTCGTGCTCTCGACCCTCGGCCAGTGTGGCGCCTGTCCGGCGTGCGACGGCGGACGACCCACGATGTGCCGGTCCACGTTCGGTGCCCGCGGCACGCCGTTCACCCTCGACGGTGAGCCCCACTACAACTTCGCCAACATCTCGTCGTTCTGCGAGCGGGTCGTCGTCAAGTCCAACCAGGCGATCACGATCCCCGAGGAGGTGCCGATGCCGGCCGCCTCGCTCATCGGGTGCGGGGTGCTCACCGGTTCTGGCGCGGTGTTCAACCGGGCCAAGGTGGCCCCTGGCGAGAGCGTTGCCGTCGTGGGCGTCGGAGGCATCGGCCTCAACGTCATCCAGGCGGCCGCCATCTCGGGGGCGAACCCGATCATCGCCATCGACACCAACCCCGACAAGGAGGACCTGGCCCGCACCTTCGGTGCCACGCACTTCGTGAACGCCGCCGAGGTCGATTCCAATGCGGCCATCCGCAAGGTGCGCCCGTTCGGCGTCGACTACGTGTTCGAGTGTGTCGGGGCCAAGGCCCTCATCGAGGCGGCGCTGGGCTTCCTCGACTGGGGCGGCACCCTTGTCATCCTCGGCGTGCCTCCCCTCGGCAGCACCATGGAGTTCATGACCATGGCCACCTACCTCGATGTCACCATCATGGGGTGCCGCTACGGCTCGTCGCGGCCGCAGACCGACGTTGCACGGATCTGCGACCTCTACCTCGCCGGCAGGTTCAAGCTCGACGAACTGGTCTCGCGGATCTACCCGATGGACGAAATCCACACCGTGCTCGACGACATGCACCACGGTCGCCTGGCCCGCGGCGTGCTTGAGGTCTGCCCGGCCTGAGCCGCCTCCCTTCCGACCCGGATCGGGGATAGTTTCGGGAGCGTGCGGCGGCTCCGGGTCCTCATCGCGATCCTCGCCCTCTGGGCGGTGGGTGGAGCCGCATGTGGCAGCCCCGAGGTGACCGATCCCGCCGCCGCCGAGGACTGCGCTGAACTCGTCGAGGCCGGCCGGGCCGTCGCCGAGAGGGTTCTCGAACGGCTGTCGGGCCAGACGCTGATCGAGCTCGAGGCCGCCAACCCCGGTGACCCCTTCGCAGCGGTCGACCACCTGATGCGCACCTCAGAGCTGGACGAGCGGGCCGACGAGCTGGGCTGCCACCCCGAGGAGCTGCGGGTGCAGGCCTGTGAGATCTACGGGGGCCTCGCCTACCGGGCCCGCGGCGAGGTGGCCCGTGACTTCCTGGCCCCCTACCTGGAGTCCTGCGACTGAGCGCTGGGCCCCGACCGTGGGTGATACTTGCCCGCATGTCCGAGACGCCTGATGCCGTGGATCCGCTCGACGACTGGGCGCCCCTGCTCGACGACCTGGCGCGGCGCAAGGGGGCCGCCCGCGAGATGGGCGGTGCCGAGAAGGTCGAGCGGCGGAGGGCCACCGGCCGACTCGACGCCCGTGCCCGCATCGACCACCTGCTCGACCCCGGCTCGTTCACCGAGATCGGCACGCTGGTCGGCGAGGTTCCCGCCGATGGGGTGGTTGCCGGCTCTGGCACGATCGACGGCCGGCCGGTGATGGTCGGCGCCGAGGACTTCACGGTGATGGGCGGCTCCATCGGCCCCGGCTCGACGGCCAAGCGCTACCGCATCGCCGAACTGGCCGAACTCGACCGTGTCCCCCTGGTGATGCTGCTCGAGGGGGCCGGTCACCGTCCGCCGCTGCCGGGTGAGCCCCGGCCGGCCCGTGCCCCGACGGACCTGATCCAGCAGGCGCGGCTCTCGGGCCGGGTGCCGGTGGTGACCGGGGTGATGGGCGCTTCGGCCGGCCACGGTGCGCTGATCGTGCCGCTGTCGGACCTCGCCCTCATGACGGCCGACGCCTGCGTGTTCACGGCCGGCCCACCGGTCGTGCTGGCATCGCTGGGGGAGGACGTCACCAAAGAGGAGCTCGGAGGCCCGGCGGTGGCCGTTGCGAGCGGCCTGGTCCACAACGTGGCGACCGACGACGGCGCCCTGCTCGACGACATCCGCACCTACCTCGGGTTCTTCCCGTCGAGCGCCTGGAGCCATCCGCCCCGGCGGGAGGGTGACGACACCGGTCCACGGTCCGTCCCCGAGGTCCTCGACCTGGTGCCGAAGGACAACAAGAGGGCCTACGACATGCGCCGGGTCCTCGAGGCCGTCCTCGACGGTGGCCGGTGCTTCGAGGTCCAACCCGACTTCGGCCGGTCCGTGCTGTGCGTGCTCGGCCACCTCGGCGGCGACCCGGTGGCGGTCGTCGCCAACCAGCCGCAGGCCATGGCTGGCGCCATCGACGTCGACGCCGCCGACAAGGCCGCCCACTTCATCCAGGTGGCCGACTCGTTCCACCTGCCGCTCGTGTTCCTGTCCGACAACCCGGGGATGCTGGCCGGGACCAGGTCCGAGCAGGCCGGCGTGCTGCGGGCCGGCGGCCGCATGTTCGCAGCCCAGGCCCAGACCCGCACCGTCAAGTTGCACGTCACGCTGCGCAAGGCGTTCGGCTTCGGGTCGATGGTGATGTCGATGGTGTCGTTTTCGGGCCAGAGCGGCACATTCGCCTTTCCGGGGGCGATCCTGGGCGCCATGGGTGCGAAGGGCGCCGGCCGGGCGGTCGGCGCCGACGAGGACGAGACCGTCGCCCTCCAGCAGGCCGAGATGGAGGCCGCCTACCGCAGCGCCTCGGGCCTCGGCTTCGACGAGCTCATCGACCCCCGCGACCTGCGCAATGCGCTCCTGTCTGGCCTGCAGCGCGGCCTCTCCCGCCGCCAGGCCGCCCCCGAGCCGACATCACGGGTGGCCATCACGCCTTGAACCGGCTGGTGTTCGGTGGCCGCGGAATGCGTGTCGGAAGCGCACTGCTGAGGTGGCAGGCTGGCGCCACGACATCCCCGAACGGAGGCCCATGAGCCCCTCACCACTCTCCCGGCGGA
>CAJXIS010000069.1 GCA_913054115.1 uncultured Acidimicrobiaceae bacterium
GAGCCGCAGGTGCGTGCCACCTGCGGGTCCGATGCCGATGAGGCGATCGCCTGGTACGGCGTCACCCCGGAGGGCAACTTCGAGGGCACCAACATCCTGCATCGGCCGGTCCGCGGCGACCTCCTGCGCCCACCCGGTGTCGAGCGTGCCCGACAGGCCCTCTTCGACGCCCGAGAACTGCGGATCCGTCCCGGACTCGACGACAAGGTCCTGACCGAGTGGAACGGCCTGATGCTCGCCACGCTCGCCGAGGCCGCAGCCGCCACGGGCCGCCAGGACTGGCTGGAGGCCGCCAGGGAAAACGCCGACTTCCTGTTGGCCAACCTCCGCAACGAGGACGGCCGCTGGCTGCGCTCCTGGCAGTCCGACGTCGGTGCCCGCCACCTCGGGTATGCCGCCGACCACGCAGCCATGGTCGATGCCCTGACCCGACTCGGCGAGGCCACCGGTGAGGCCCGCTGGATCGACGAGGCCGCCCGTTCGGCGGACCTCCTGATCGACCTGTTCACCGACCGCGTTAACGGCGGCTTCTTCACGACCGGCGACGACGCCGAACGGCTCGTCACGCGTCCCAAGGACGTGCTCGACAATGCGCAACCGAGCGCCAACAGCCTGGCCGCCGTGGCGCTCCTCCGGCTGGGTGCCCTCACCGGTGAACAGCGCTACACGGACGCTGCTGAATCCGTGCTCCTCCTGCTCGGGCGCCTCGTGGCCGACCATCCGACGGCGTTCGGCCACCTGCTCGGTGCCGTCGACCTGCTCCATGCCGGCATCACCGAGGTGGTCGTCACCGGACGCTCGCCCGAACTCGTCGAAGCCGTCCAGCGGGCCTACCGGCCGAACCTCGTCCTGGCGTGGGGAGAACGGCGACCCGGACCGCTCTGGGAGGGACGCGATGGCGATCGGGCCTGGGTGTGCCGCAACTTCGCCTGTCGGGCGCCCGTCGACCACGTCGAAAGCCTGCTGGCCGAACTCTGAGAGCGCAGTACCTGACGCTGACCCCGGCACAACAGTCCGACGTGCTCCTCGCCTTCGCCCACCTGGATGCGACCCTCCACGGGCCGTGTCCTGTTCGACCGGGATCGGACGGGCGCTCGCGCTACGACAGTCGGTTATCGGCCGGCCCAGAAGTCCACGAGGATGCCGGCCGCTTCGGCTGGCCGCTCCATCATCCACCAGTGGCCGGCGCCGTCCATCGGGGCGTGGCGGGCGCCCAACCTGTCGGCCATGTTGACCGCACGGACGGCCGGGCCCACGAAGGGGTCAGCCGTCGGGTCCAGGGCGAGCCCTGGCGGCAGATCGGCGGCGGCCAACGCCGCTCCCAACTCGGCCATCACCGGCTGGGCCCCCGACCGGTAGAGCGGCAAGATGCACTCCGCCATGACCTCGAACGAGTCGGCCACGTCGGCGGCCGCCGGTTCGGCCATGCCCTGCCCGACCATCTGGGCGATCCAGTCGTCGCGCGACATGGCGCGCATGCCGTCGATCACCTGCTCGCCGACCTCGGGGGTCAGCCAGAGTTGGGCCAGGTCGTGCCAGTCGTAGTCGGGGTGCAGTAGGCCGGTGCAGTCGCACGCCCACGAACGCACCAGGCCGGGCCGGACGGCCAGCATGCCGAAGGCGTGGGCGGCGCCCCAGTCGTGGGCCACCAGGTCGACCGGCCCGCTCCCGGTCACCACGTCCTCCAACCGGGCGATGAGCCAGTCCCGGTATTCGACCCGGGTGGCCCCCCAACCCTCGGGGATCGGCGCGCCGAACCCCGGTGGGGACAGAAGGATGGGGTCGGTCGCTCCCGGATCCGCCAACTCGCCGACCAGGTCGCCCCAGATGGCGTCGGTCTCAGGGTTGCCGTGGACCAGCACGATGCTCATGGGAATTCCTGTCGTCGAACCTGCCGCCGGGCGCTGCGGCCCGATTCGAGGCTGTCCGGGTCGACTCGGGTCAGGCGGCCTTCTCGAGGATGTGGATGCCGCAGGCCGAGCCGAGGCCGATCACGTGGGCCAGGCCGACCTTCGCCCCCTCGATCTGGCGATCGCCGGCCTCGCCGCGGAGGTGGGTGGTGATCTCATAGACAT
The DNA here is from genome assembly GCA_913054115.1 of uncultured Acidimicrobiaceae bacterium. Classification (GTDB taxonomy): domain Bacteria; phylum Actinomycetota; class Acidimicrobiia; order Acidimicrobiales; family MedAcidi-G1; genus S20-B6. Next base: position 2,076 of record CAJXIS010000069.1, read on the forward strand.
TGGCGACACCGGTGGCGCCGATCGGGTGACCCTTGGAGATGAGGCCGCCCGAGACGTTGACCGGTATGCGGCCATCCCGGAACGGTGCCCCGGAGTCGATGAAATCTCCGGCGCCGCCCCGTTCGCAGAGCCCGAGGTTGTCGTAGTGGACGAGTTCCGCCGTGGCGAAGCAGTCGTGGAGCTCGACCAGGTCGAGGTCCTCGGGCCCGACGCCTGCCGTCTCATAGGCCTGGGCCGCGGCGTTGCGGGTCAGGGTGTTGACGTCGGGTTGGACCTGTCCGCTCTCGACCCAGGGGTCGCTGGTGAGGACCGAGGCCGAGATCTTGACCGCCCGGCGCTGCGCCTCCTCCGGCATCGAACGCAGCCGCTCGCCGGAGATCAGCACGACCGCTGCCGCACCGTCGCCCGTCGGGCAGCACATGAGCGTCGTGTTGGGGTAGCTCTGGACCGGCGATCCCATGATCTGTTCCAGGCTGAACTCCTTCTGGTACTGCGCCAGCGGGTTCAGGGTCGAGTGGAGGTGGTTCTTGTAGGCGACCTTGGCGAACTGCTCGAAGCCGACACCGTCGTTCTCATAGGCGTATCCGGTGCCTGCCTGGGCGAACACGCCCGGCATGGTCTCGGTGCCCAGGATCCCGTCGATCGAGGTCACGGCGTCGTACCGACCGGACGCCTCGTAGACCTTGCGTTCCGAACGGCTCTTGCCGGCGAGGAGGCCCATCTTGCCCATCTGCTCGACGCCGACGGCGAGGCCCATCTCGGCTTCGCCGGCCTTGATCGACAGGTAGGCGACGCGGATGGCGGTGGCGCCGGTCGCACAGGCGTTGGTGACGTTGTAGACGGGGATGCCCGTCTGGCCGATCTGCTTCTGGAGCCGCTGGCCGAAGCCGTTCGGCTGGAAGAGGGTTCCGGCGGCGAGGATGTCCATGTCGTGGATGCCCACGCCACCGTCGGCGAAGGCATCGAGGCACGCCTGCGACGCCAGGTCGAGTGCGTCCAATTCCGGGTAGCGGGCGAAGCGGGTCATGTTGGCCCCGAGGACCCAGACAGAATCTCCGGACATGTTTGTGTTCCTTTCCTGAGGGGATTCGTTGTCGGACTGGTCGAGGAGTTCGGAAGACGTGCTCAGGCGGGGGCGTAGCCGAATGCCACGCACTCCGTGCCGTCGTCGTCGGTGCCACAGACGTAGGTGGTGAACTCGACGCGCATCCCGAGTTCGGCGGTCATCGGATCATCGAGGCCGACCACGTTCGAGCGGACCGACGTGCCGTCCTCGGTCTCGACGATCGCCGAGACATACGGGACCGGAATGCCCGGCGCCGCATTGTGGACGATGCTGTATGCCTTCAGGACCGCAGCATCCGCGACCCGTGCGTCGGAGAAGCCGGTCCCGCCGCATTTGGCACAGGCGTTGCGCCGGTCGAAGTAGCGCGCTCCGCACGCCGTGCACTCGTTGGCACGGAGGTGGGGATCATCGCCCAGTTGCAGGTAGCCGACGATCGGCACCTGTTCGGCGGATGTCTCGTCAGGCATTCGGGCTGGTCTCCGGTTCGGTGATTCGGGGCGCCGGCGGCACGGTGACGACCCTACCTGTGGTCCTCCGGAGGGCTGACATCGGGGATCGACCAGCGGCCCCGGTGCAACACCTCGTCGAGGTCTCGTCGACCCCGGCCCGTCGATGCGGAGGCGCGCTGGTCCTCGGGTGCCGGATAGCCGATCGCGACGACACCGATCGCACGCTGGCGTTCGGGTGCCCCGAACCTGTCGGCGACGGCCCGTTCGCGGCCGAAGAGGCCGAAGAAGCAACAGCCGAGGTCCTCGCCGACGACCAGCAGTTGAAGCGCCAGGGCGGCGAAGGCCGCATCGATGAACCAGTACGGAATGGGCCAGTCCTCGTCGGACCCGCCAAGCCCGGCAGCGGACTTGTCGGGCTCCGAATAACGCTCGAGGTACCGATCGGCGTCGGCATAGATCACCACGAGGGCAGGCGCCAGCAGGAGGCCCGGCCAGGGAAACACGTCGCGGTCCCGTTCCGGAAGGGTGACCTCCCAGTAGGCCGCTGTCTGTTCGGAGCCCTCCAGCACGAGGAACTCCACACCTTGCGCGTTGCCGGCCGAAGGGGTCCGCCGGGCACGGTCCACGAAGTCGTCGAGAAGGCCCGGGGGCAGCGGGCTTCCGAGGAAGGACCGGCACGCCCGCCGGTTCTCGAGCGCCTCGCGGACGTTCAAGCGAGCGGGCTCCACCGATCGTCGGCTCCCTGCCGGGGCCTGATCGGGTGGCGGGCTGCTCAGAGGAGCTTCTCGAGGTCCTCTGCGAGTGCCCATCCGCAGGCGATCAGGACATCGCCCCGTTCGGCGTCGAGGCCATCGAACAGATCGGCCACCTCGGCGTCGATGAGGTCGGGCTTGAGGCTGCAGTGGTCGAAGACGCAGGCCTGGTCGCCGTTTCCCTTCGAGCGGAAGGCGTGCTCGTCGTAGCTCAGGGAGGAGAGGCCGAAGCGCTTCACGAATCGTCGACCCCAGGCACGTTGCTCGCCCGAGGCACGATGGCCGGGACGGGGGTTCACGTCATCGAGGGAACGGTAGGCCTCGAAGCCGGCCGGATCGTTGAAGCGCGTACCGATGACGACGTCTTCGTCGGGAAAGGCGAGTACCGCCCGTCGAAGGAGCTCGTTCACGAGCGCCCGCAGAACGGTGTCGCGCTTGCTGGTCCGACGCACGGACGCAAGTCCGACGATCACGCTCGGCGTGCCGCCGATGCGTTCGAGCGTCGAGAACGTATAGCCCTTGAGGCGACCGCCGTCGCGTGCGGTGGTGGCCAGGACCCAGTCCTCGCTCTGCTTCGACAGCAGGCCGATGCCCAGGGGGTTCGGCCCATCGCCGCAGAGGTCTGCCATCTCCTCGATCTCGGCGTCGCCGAGCATCGAACAATCCTTCGTCTCGATCTCGATCGCCATCGATTTCGGCCCTTCGTTTTCGGACGATTCACCGACGTGGCCGCTTGGCGGGACAATTCGCCGGTCGTGGCGACTGCCGCGCACGCCCCTACAGCCTGCCGTCCCGGAGAGTCGATCCCAACCCGGGCCCACAGTGCAGGCGCCGGGTCCGAGGGAAGGGTCCCGGGTCTCAGCCGCTCAGCACCGCCTCGGCACCCAACAGGACGCGCAACTCGGCGACGACCCCGCTCATGGGGTCCACGCAATAGTCGGCTGGCAGCCGGAGCACCTGTCGATCCCCCAGGTGGAGGTAGACCTCGGCGTCACCCGGGTGCGCCGACAACAACGCCTTGAGCTCGTTGACCGTCGACTCGCTCACCCGCTCGATGGGAAGCCGCACCCTCACCGGACGCGTCGAGGGCAGGTCGCCCATCACGACGACCTCGACCTCATGGCAGATGACCTTCGGGACGTCCTCGCGGCGGCCGTCCAGACGCCCGCGGACCAGGACGATGGCGTCCTCCTCGAGCTTGTGGCCGTGTTCGGTCATCGTGCGGGGGAACACCATGACCTCGACGACGCCGCTGAGGTCCTCGAGGTCGAACACCGCCATCAGTTCGCCCTTCTTCGTCCACTTCTTCTGGAGGTTGGTGACGACGCCACCGACGGTGTGCTGCATGCCGTCATCGACCTCGGCCAGCTCGGCGATGCCGAGGTCACAGCGCCGCCGGAGGGCCACCTCGAAGCCCATCAGCGGGTGGTCGGACACGTAGAGGCCGAGCATCTCCTTCTCGAAGGCCAGACGCACGGTCTTGTCGAACTCGACATCGCTGATCGTGGTCCGTTCGTCGAACAGGGGGTCGGACTCGTCCTCGCCGAACAGGGACATGACCCCCATGTCGTGTTCGCGACGGCGGGCGAGGGTGTGGTCGATCACCTGCTCGTGGGCGAGCAGCAGTCCCTGTCGGGGATGGCCGAGTGCGTCGAATGCGCCCGCCTTGATGAGCGACTCCACCGTCCGCTTGTTGAGCACCGTGGTGTCGCAACGCTCTGCGAAGTCGTAGAAGTCGGCGAACGGGCCATTGGCTGAGCGTTCGGCCAGCAGGAGTTCGACGAGCCCCTCCCCCACGTTGCGCACCGCCGAGAGTCCGAACACGATCCGACTCCCGGCGCACTTTCCGTCGGCGTCGTCGACGCCATGGATGGCGTGGAAGTCACTGTGCGCGGTGTTGATGTCGGGTACGCCGACGTCGATTCCCATGATCCGACACTCGTTGAGGTAGGTGGCCGCCTTGTCGAGGTTCGACTTCACGCTCGTGAGCAGGGCCGCCATGTACTCGACGGGGTAGTTCGCCTTCAGGAATGCGATCTGGTAGGCGATGAGGCCGTAGCCGTACGAATGGCTCTTGTTGAAGGCGTAGTCGGCGAACTGTTCGATGATGTCGAAGAGTTCTTCGCCCAGCGCACCGCCATAGCCGGTCGCCTCGCAACCTGAGATGAAGCCCTCGCGTTCTTTCTGCATGAGCTCGCGGATTTTTTTGCCGCAGGCCTTGCGCAGGTTGTCGGCATCGGCCAGGGAGTAGCCGGCGAACTTCTGCGCCATCCGCATGACCGACTCCTGGTAGATCATCAGCCCGTAGGTGTCGAACAGGAGCTCTTCGGCATCGGGGTGGATGTACTGGACCGCCTGCCGACCATTCTTCCGGTCGGCATAGTCGTTGTGCATGTTGGCGGCCATCGGGCCCGGCCGGTACAGGGCGACGAGCGCCGCCACGTCTTCGAAGCAGGTCGGAGCCAGCGAACGCATGAGCGAACGCATCGGTCCCGACTCGAGCTGGAACACGCCGATCGTGTCGCCTCGCGTGAGCAGCTCGAAGGTGGCCCGGTCGTCGAGCGGCAGATTGTCGATGTCGACGACCTCCCCCCGGGTCGCCTGGATCAGGACCAGGGTGTCGGTGATGACATCGAGGTTCCGGAGCCCGAGGAAGTCCATCTTGAGCAGACCGAGATCCTCGACCGCATGCATGTCGTACTGCGTGACCACCGGCGCTTCGGCCGGATCCTGACCGGACTCGGGCTTGCGCTGGATGGGCAGGTAGCGGGTCAGCGGCTCCTTGGTGATCACCACCGCTGCTGCATGGATCCCATCCTGGCGGCGCAGTCCCTCGAGTCCCCTGGCGACGTCGACGATCTTGCGGACGTCCGTGTCGATCTCGTACATCTTGCGAAATTCCGTCGCCATCTTGTAGCCGTCGCGGTGCTTCTCGGTCTCCTCGAGGCAGGCGGCCAGCGGGGTGTCACGGCCCATGATGAGCGGCGGCATGGCCTTGGCGACGCGGTCGCCCATCCCGTACGGGTACCCGAGCACCCGGGCGGCGTCCCGAACGGCGGCCCGCGCCTTGATCTGCGAGAACGTGACGATCTGCGCCACGTGATCCCGGCCGTAGCGCTCGGCGGCATAGCGGATCATCTCGTCCCGGTAGCGGGAGTCGAAGTCCATGTCGATGTCCGGCATGTCGATCCGGCTCGGGTTCAGGAAGCGCTCGAACAGCAGGTCGTACTTGATCGGATCCAGGTCGGTGATCTGGAGGGCGTAGGCCACGGCGCATCCCGCCGCGCTTCCCCGCCCCGGGCCGACCCGGATCCTCCGTTCCCGTGCGTAGCGGATGAGGTCCCAGGTGATGAGGAAGTACGAGGAGAAGCCCATGTCACCGATGATCTTCAACTCGTAGGCCAGCCGCTCGACGACGGTGTCGGGCAGCGTGTCGCCCCAACGCTTCCTGGCCCCTTCGAACGCCAGGTGCTCGAGGTAGCCGTCATCGTCCGTGAAGCCCTCGGGCAGCGGGAAGTCGGGAAGCTGCGGGCTGCCGAACTCGATCTCGACGTCACATCGTTCGGCGATCCACAGCGTGTTGTCACAGGCCGAGGGAACGTCGCGGAAGAGGTCGCGCATCTCGCTGGCCGACTTGACGTAGTGCTGGGTTCCGTGGAACCGAAACCTCTTCTCGTCGCTCATGAGTGATCCGGTCTGCACGCACAGGAGTGCGTCGTGGGCCACGGCGTCGCCTTCGCACGTGTAATGGCTGTCGTTCGTAGCCAGCAGCGGAGCGCCCAGTTCCTCGGCGATGCGGATGAGTTGGGGGTTGGTGCGCTGCTGTTCAGGGATGCCGTGGTCCTGGATCTCGACGAACAGGTTGTCCCTGCCGAAGATGTCCTGGAGTCGCCCGGCGCGATCCCGGGCACCGGCGTAGTCGTCGCGCAGCAGCGCCTGGAGCACCTGTCCGCCGAGACAGCCGGTGGTGGCGATGAGGCCCTCGCTGTGGTCGGCGAGCACCTCCCAGTCGACCCGGGGCTTGTAGTAGTAGCCCTCGAGGAATGCCCGGCTGGCCACCTGGATCAGGTTCTGATAGCCGGTGCCGTTCTCGGCCAGGAGGGTCAGGTGGTAATAGAGTTTGCGTCCGCCATCGGTCTCACCGCCCGAATCGTCGAGCCGCCCCCGCCGTGCGGGCCGCTCGCTGCGCGACTCGTGGGCCATGTAGGCCTCGGTGCCCAGCACCGGCTTGATCCCCTGCTCCCTGCACGCCCGATAGAACTCGACGATCCCGTACATGTTGCCGTGGTCGGTGATGCCGATCGCCGGCTGGCCGTCGGCGACCGCCGCCGCCACGATGTCGTCGATTCGCGCCGCCCCGTCCAACAGGGAGTATTCGGTGTGGACGTGGAGGTGGCTGAAGGAGTCGGTCACGGGTCGCTGGTTGTCTGGCTCAGGGGTTCGAGGGTTCGAGGGTTCAGAGGTTTCGAGGGTTCAGGGGATTCGAGGGTTTCGAGGGTTCAGAGGTTTCGAGGGTCCTAGGGCTCAGAGGTAGGCGCCGGGTCGGGGATCGTCGCCGGTCGGCGCCTGGCCGGGGCCCAGCTCGGCTCGGCGCATGCCGGCCAGTTGCTGTTGTGCGGCCATCTGCTGTGCGAACAGTGTCGCCTGGATGCCCTGGACGAGCCCTTCCAGCCACCCGACCAACTGTGCGTGTGCGACGCGGAGTTCGTCGGCACTCGGCGCCCCGTCC
>CAJXIS010000070.1 GCA_913054115.1 uncultured Acidimicrobiaceae bacterium
TCGGCCCCCTCCACACGGCTGCGCCCGTCCGCCCATGCCTCGATGGCCGGGAGGATGACGTCGGCCAGGTGGAGGCCCCAGCCGGTGCGCTCGGCGAAGCGGGGGTCGTCCTTCCACCCGGGGCAGCCGACCAGGTCCGCCAGGCGCTCGAACTGGTGCTCCCGCACGAACTGGAGCACGACGTAGCCGTCGCTGCACCGCACAGGCGTGATCACGAACGGGGCCGGATCGGGGGCCCGGGGGATGCCGAGCGACTGGAAGTTCACGACCAGGTCGGCGAGCGCCACGGTCGTGTCGAACATGGCCAGATCGATGTACTGGCCCAGTCCCGTGGCCTCCCGGTGGCGCAGCGCGGCGAGGATTCCGATCACGGCGAAGAGGCCGGCGGTGATGTCGGCGACGGCGCCCATCGGGTTGACCCTGGGTGGGCCGTCGGGGGGTCGCATGTAGTCGTAGATGCCCGACATGGCCTCGACGATCGAGTTGTAGGCCGGCCAGTCCCGGTAGGGCGAGTCGCCGGTGTTGCCGAACCCCGAGATCGAGACCACGACGGCGCCCGGGTGGGCGGCGGCGATGTCGTCGTAGCCGAGGCCGAACTTCGCCATCGTCCCCGGCTTGAAGTTGTCGGCCACGACGTCGAAGCGGGGGACCAGGCGCAGGAACAGGTCGCGACCGGAGTCGCTGCGCAGGTCGAGGCCCAGGCTGCGCTTGTTGAAGTTGTTGCGCAGGAACGTGGCGCCGACGCTGCGGCCCTCGGGGTCGAGCATCGCCGGCGTGGAGCCGCGTCCCGATTCGCCGTGTACCGGGTGTTCGACCTTGACCACGTCGGCACCCAGGCGGGCCAGCAGCTGCGTGGCGAACGGCAGCGACTGCATCTGCTCGGCGGCGAGGATGCGGACGCCGTCGAGCGGCTTGCCGTGGGGGATGGCGTCGGGGTTCCCGATGTCGCCGAGCTGCATGTGCTCTCCTGTGGTGCCGAGCGGGCGTGTTGTGCCGAGCGTCCGCGGACACCCTAGGCTGGAATCTGACGGACCGTCAGATTCCGGCGTTGAGGACGCGACATGACCGAAACCAGGGGGATTCTCGCCTACGGCGCCCACGTGCCGTACCGCCGCCTCGACCGGGCGGCGATCTCCGACGTCATGGGTTCGGGCGGTGGCCGGGGGTGGCGTGCCGTCGCCTCGTTCGACCAGGACACCACCACGATGGGTGTCGAGGCCGCCCGCCAGGCGCTCGCCGGCGTCTCTTCCGACCTGGCCCCTGACGCACTCTGGTTCTCGACGGTCGCCCCTGCGTATGTCGACAAGACCAACGCCACCACGGTCCATGCGGCGCTGCGACTCGACGCTGCGGTGCCCGCCCTCGACCTCGGTGGCGCCGTCCGGTCGGCCGTCGGAGCCCTGCGGGCCGCCCTCACCGGCTCTGGACGCACGCTCGTGGTGGCCGCCGACCTGCGCGTCGGCCTGCCGACCTCCGCCGACGAGTCCGCAGGCGGCGACGCCGCAGCCGCCATCCTCACCGGATCATCGGCCGACGGGCCGCTGCTGGCCGAGTACCTCGGCGGCGCCTCGGCCACCGCCGAGTTCCTCGACCGCTGGCGCACGCCCGGCGACGCCACCTCCCGCACCTGGGAGGAGCGCTTCGGCGAGCAGGCCTACGGGCCGCTGGTCGACCAGGCGTGGACCGCAGCCCTCGCCGACACCGGCCTCACCGCCGACGACATCGACTCCGCCATCGTCACCGGCCTGCACGGCCGGGCCGTCAAGAGACTCGGTGGCCGGCTCGGCGTGGCCGTCGCTGACGACCTCGCCGGCACCGTCGGCAACAGCGGCGCCGCACACCCCGCCCTGCTCCTCGCCGACACGCTCGACACCGCCGACGCCGGACAGGTCGTCGCCCTCGTCGTGCTGGCCGACGGCGTCGAGGTGCTGATCCTGCGCACCACAGACGCCCTCGCCGCCGGACGCCCCTCCCGCAGCGTCGCCGCCCAGGTCGAGCACCGTGCCGACGTCACCTACCCGACCTACCTCGCCTGGCGGGGCCTGCTCGAAGTCCAACCACCCAACCGCCCGGCCCCCAACCGGCCGTCGGCCTCCGCCTCGCTCCGCCGCAGCGACTGGAAACACGGGTTCGTCGGCTCGAGGGACACCACCACCGGCATCACGCACCTGCCGCCCTCCAGGGTCGGCATCGGCGGCGGCGCCGTCGACGACATGGAGCCTGCCCCCATGGCCGACACCGAGGGCACGATCGCCACGTTCACGGTCGACCGGCTGGCGTACTCGCCCAGCCCGCCCATCGTGTTCGCCGTCGTCGACTTCGACGGTGGCGGCCGCATGCCCGTCGAGCTCACCGACGTCGACCCCGCCGAGGTCGCCGTCGGCGGCCGGGTCGCCATGACCTTCCGCCGTCTCCACACCGCCGACGGCATCCACAACTACTTCTGGAAGGCCCGCCCCGTCCGGGGCTGACGGCCGGGGAGAGGAGGCACACCATGGCTTCGCACGGGATCCGGGATCGGGTGGCGATCGTCGGGATGGGCTGCACGCCGTTCCGCGAGCACTGGGACAAGTCGCTCGACGACCTGCTCATCGACGCCGCCGGCCTGACGTACGAATCGGCCGGCGTCACGAAGGACGACGTCGACGCCTACTGGTTCGGCACCTCCCAGTCGGCCGCCTCCGGCATCGCGCTGGCCACGCCGCTGCGCCTATCGGGCAAGCCCGTCACCCGCGTCGAGAACTACTGCGCCACCGGCTCCGAGGCGCTCCGACAGGCCTGCTACGCAGTGGCGTCGGGCGCCTACGACTCCGCCATGGCCATCGGCGCCGAGAAGGTCAAGGACGGCGGCTACCAGGGGCTCAACGCCTTTCCGATCCCCACCGACGGCACGGGCCGCACGCTCACCGCAGCCGCCATGTTCAGCCTCATTATCCCCGCCTACGCCGAGCGGTACGGGGTCGACGAGGACGAGCTGCGCCGGGTCGTCGCCCGCATCGCCGAGAAGAACCACTACAACGGCGCCCGCAACCCGCTGGCCCAGTTCCGGCGTGAGACCTCCGCCGAGGCCATCTGCGAGATGCCCGCCATCGCCGGCCGCCTCTCGGTGTTCGACTGCGCCGGCGTCGCCGACGGTGCAGCCGCCGCCATCGTCGTGCGTGCCGAGGATGCCCACCGCTACACGGACCGGCCCCTCTACGTGAAGGCGCTTGCGCTGGTCGCCGGCGACGGCAGCGGCCTCGTCGATCCCGACTACGACTTCACGACCCTGCCCGAGTGCGCCGCAGCCGCCACCGACGCCTACGCCCAGGCCGGCATCACCGACCCGCGTGCCGAGCTGGCCCTCGCCGAGGTGCACGACTGCTTTACGCCCACCGAGCTCGTGCTCATGGAGGATCTCGGCTTCAGCGAGCCCGGCACGGCATGGCGCGATGTCCTCGACGGCACGTTCGACCTCGACGGAGACCTGCCCGTCAACACCGACGGCGGCCTCAAGAGCTTCGGCCATCCCGTCGGCGCAAGTGGCCTGCGAATGCACTACGAAGCATGGATCCAGCTCCGCGACCAGGCCCCCGAAGAACGGCGTGTGAATCTGCGCGGCCGCACGAAGGCATTGATCCACAATCTGGGTGGATACCCCGGAGAAATGCTCTCGTTTGTCGGCATTGTCGGGACGGAGTTGGACTAGCTGGTCGTTGCCCCTGTCCGGGCGACGGCGGCGGCAACCCGGCCCCGGGGAAAGAGAGAACCCCTACGGCGCCACCGATGACCAGGCGTCGAGCAGGTCCGCGTCGCCGAAGCACTCGAGGGTGCCGCGGCCCCTTCCCCAGAGGAAGAGGAGCAGTTCGGAGGCCGTGCCCCGTGCGGCGGCGTCACCCTTGGCGTGCTCGAACGTCACCACCAGCTCGCCATCGACGGTCGCCAACAGCCACTCGCCCCCGCCGTCGGTGCGGTGCAGGTGCAACGAGCCGTCCGGGTACTCGATGGAACCCCCGCCCCGCAGTCGCGAGCGCAGGCCGACCTCGATCAACTCGGTGATCCCGTCAGCCGCCAGCTCGCCGTCGATCGGCTCGGTCGTCTCCGCAGCCTCCTGGGCATCCCAGCGGTGCACCGAGGTCTCGTGGGCCATGCGGCGGCACCACCAGCCGGCCCGCTGGTCGCCGGCCCAGTTCCACGCCGGAGCATCGGGGTCGGCATCGCGCAGCACGCCCACTGCCCGGTCGAGCAGGTCGGACATCGACTCGTCGGGGTCGGGCGACGGTCGCTGCGGCCCGCTCACATCGCCGGACTCGACCTGAGCCATGGCGAAGTTCCAGACCATGGCCACGTGTTCGGCCAGGCCCGTGTTCGTCCACTCGGGGCAGGCCGCCACCTGGGCGTCGGGTGCGGCCTCGGCGGCGGCGATCAGCGCCCGGCCGTCGGCGGAGAGGTGGGCGAGGTATGCGTCGTTCGTGAGCTGGTGGTCCATGGGCGAGATCATGCCCGCCCCGGCATTATCACGACGGATCGGCCTCGTCCCTGGTGTCCGACGGCCGGTCCTGTTCCCGGAGGAACGCCTCGAACTCGGCGGCCAGGTCGTCGCCGCTCGGCAGCATCTCCTCGGACTCGTCGGCGTTGCTCTCCAGACGTCGGACGTATTCGGAGATCTCCGAGTCGCCCTTGACGGCGGCCTCGACATGCCGCTGCCACTCGGCGGCCGGGCCGTCGAGTTCGGCGTAGCCGGTCACGATCCCCGTGACCTGCTCGAAGCGGCGCAGCAGGGAGCGGGTCGCCTTCGGGTTGGGCGTGTCGGGCACGTAGTGGGGGACCGACACCCGCAGCGAGATGACCGGGATGCCGGCTTGGTCGAGGGCGTCGTGGAGCACGCCGATCAGGCCTGTGGGCCCCTGATACGAGGGGCGGTCGAGGCCGAGCCGTTCGGCAAGGAGGGGATTGGTCGAGCTGGCGACGACGCCGAGGGGCCGCGTGTGGGGCGCCATGCCCGCCATGGCGCCCATCGTCACCACCGACTCGGCGCCGGTGTGGGCGACGACCTCGACCAGCGTCTCGGCGAACGTGCGCCAGCGCAGGTGCGGTTCGACGCCGGCCATGAGCACGAGGTCGCGGGGTGCGTCGTCGCCGTGCGCCACCAGGACCTCGTTGGCCGGCCAGTGCAGGCGACGCTCCCCCTCGTCGTCGAAGGCGACGACCGGGCGTTCCTGGGTGAAGTCGTAGAACGTCTCGGGATCGACATCACCGACGATGGCGGCATCGAACCGGTCCGCCATCCAGGTCACCGCCGCCGTCGCCGCACCTGATGCGTCGAACAACCCACGGTAGGCGACGGCCACGATGGGCCGGTCCAGGTCCCCGCTCAGGTCGTCGACCTGCCAGCGCAACTCCTCCATGGGGACACACTCGCGCACCTTTGGACGGCGTGCCCACTACTCGTGCCCGCTCCGGGCACGCTCGCCTCGGGGCTCCCGTGGGACGATGCGCCGATGGACGACCCGGACAGCGTTTCCCCGGAACCTGTGGGGCGCTCCGGCCGGTGGGTGCTGTTCGCCGGTGTGTACGCCGTCTACTTCGCCTTCGGCGTCGTGGCATTGTCGATCCCGCCACTGGTCGGTGAGGTGCGTGCCGACCTGGGCCTCAGCCGATTCGGCATGGGGCTCGCCCTGGGCGCCTGGCAGCTCGTCTACCTCGGTTCCGCACCCCCCGCCGGCCGTCTGGTCGACCGACTCGGGGTCCGTCGGGCGATCGTGATCGGTGGCCTCGTCGTCATCGCCAGCGGACTGCTCCGTGCCGCCGCCGGCAACCTGCTGGCCCTGTGGGCCGCCATCGCCCTGTTCGGCGTCGGCGGGCCGCTGATCTCGGCGGGTGCCCCACGTGCGGTGGCCCTCTGGTTCGACGACAAGCGCGAGCGCCGGATCGCCGTCGGCGCCTACAGCACGGCGCCGGCGCTTGGCGGCATGGTCACGCTGGTGCTGTCGAACTCGGTGCTCATGCCGCTCACCGGTTCGTGGCGCTGGACGGTCGTGATCGAGACCGGCACCATGGTTCTGGCCCTGGTCGCATGGCTCGTCGTCACCTCTCGTATCCGGGCGCCGATGTCGAGCAGCGAGGCCAACGAGGCCGGTGCGGCCGGTGCCTGGCGGGTGCTCGTACGCGACCCCCGGATCCGACTCATCCTGGCGCTCGGCCTGGGCGTCTTCTTCGTCGGCCACGGCCTCGGCGGCTGGATGCCCGCCCTGCTGACCTCCCACAGCGGCTTCTCGTCGATGGCGGCCGCCAACTGGGTGGCGGTCGGCAGCGGCGTCGGGGTCGCCCTCTCGCTCTGGTTGCCCGGGAAGGCCGACGGCAGACGCCTCCCGCTCATCCTGTCCGGGGTGCTGCTGGTCGTGTCGGTGGCGCTCCTCGTCCTTCTGGTCGCCCCGACGGTGCTCGACCCGATTCCGGTGGCGGCCGCCGGCGTCCGTGCCGTGCTGGTGCCCCTGGTGCTCGTCGCCCTCATGGAGTCGAAGGCGGTCGGCCCCCACAACATGGGCGTCGCCTACGGCCTTTGGTTCGCGGTCGCCGAAGTGGGCGGCGTCTCCGGCCCGCTGGTGATGGGCTGGGTGGCCGACACCGATCTGGGGTTCGGCGGGGCGCTGGTGCTCATGTCGGTGGCCTGCGTGCTGGTGGCCCTCGTGGCGACACGGCTGCGCGGCGTCGGGGACACCGAAGTAGTTTCGTCGTCGCCGGCCACCGACGTGCCGGCCGAGGAGAGCCAGTGACCGATCCGACCCAGCCGTACGCCGGCTTCGAGGGCGAGGTACGACGGACCATCGCGGGATCCGACCCGTGGTGGCCCGACCAGCCGACCGCCCCGACCGGAGCCCCGAACGTGATCGTCATGTTGTGCGACGACCTGGGCTTCGCCGACATCGGCTGCTACGGCTCCGAGATCGACACGCCGCATCTCGACCGGCTCGCCGACGAGGGCCTGCGCTACACCAACTTCCATGTCAACCCGATGTGCTCGCCGACCCGGGCGTCGCTGTTGACCGGCCTCAACCACCACCTCGCCGGCCTCGCCACCGTCTGCCACCGCGACCCCGGGTTTCCCGGCTACGCCATGGAGATCCGCGACAACGCCGTCACGATGGCCGAGGTTCTGCGCGACGCCGGCTGGGCCACGCTCATGGTCGGCAAATGGCACCTGTGCAAGGACTCCAACCTCACCGAGGCCGGTCCCCGCCACGGCTGGCCCTGCCAGAAGGGGTTCGACCGCTTCTACGGGATCCTCGACGGGTTCACCAACTTCCACCAGCCGCACCGGCTCTACGAGGACAACCACGTCGTCCAGGTCGACCAGTACCCCGACGACTACTACTTCACCGACGACCTCACCGACCGGGCGCTCGACATGGTCCGCCAGGTGCGCTCCGGGCACCCCACGAAACCGTGGTTCCTCTACTTCGCACACGGCGCCGTGCACGCCCCGCTCCAGGTCCGGGCCGCCGACGCCGAGAAGTACCGGGGCGACTACGCCGACGGCTGGGACGTCGTGCGGCAGCGCCGTTTCGAACGCCAGCAGGAGCTGGGGGTGATCCCGGAAGGGGCCGTCCTGCCGCCCCGCAACGCGGAGCCGGACCACGCCGTCGCGGCATGGGACGACCTCGACGACGTCGAACGGGAGGTCTTCGCTCGCTACCAGGAGATCTATGCGGGCATGGTCGACAACGTCGACCAGAACTTCGGACGGCTACGGGCCGAACTCGAAGCCATCGGGGAGTGGGACAACACCATCATCGTGTTCACCTCCGACAACGGGGGGTCGCGCGAGGGCCAGGAGCGGGGCACGTCGTCGTATTTCCGCACCCTGATCGCCCACACCCTGGGCTCCAGCCCGTTCGACGACCTCGAAGTGGACCACGCCCGCCTCGACCTCATGGGCGGCCCACAGACCCTGCCGCACTACCCGATGGGCTGGGCGATGGTGTCGGGCACGCCGTTCCGCCTCTACAAGATCAACACCCACCAGGGCGGCCACCAGGTGCCGTGCATCGTCTCGAAGGGCAGTGGCCTGCCCGACGGCGGCGGCCTGCGCACCCAGTACCAGCACGTCACCGACCTGCTGCCCACGGTGCTCGACCTCGTCGGCGTCGACCCGCCGACCGCCAAGCACGGACAGCCCCTCCCGGCGCCGGCCGGATCGAGCTTCACGTCGACGCTCCATGACGCCGACGCCGCATCGACCCACACCGAGCAGTACTACGAGCAGACGGGCCACCGCGGCTTCTACCGTGACGGCTGGTCGGCCGTGACCTGCCACGGCCGGCGGTCACCGTTCAGCGAGGACACCTGGGAGCTCCACAACCTCGCCGAGGACCCGACCGAGAGCCGCGACCTCGCCGCCGAGCACCCCGAGAAGCTGGCCGAACTCCAGGAGGCCTGGGAGCAGGCCGCATGGGCGAACCAGGTCTTCCCCCTCGACGAGGGCAGCGGCGTCACCTACATCCAGCGCCCGCCATGGGAGGAGGTGCTGGCCGAGCCGGCCACCTTCCTGCCGGGCACGCCGACCGTCGAGCGCTACCGGTCGGTGCAGTTCATCAACTTCCGTTCGTTCACCGTCGACGTGGCCCTCGACTACGCAGCCGGGGACGAGGGCATCCTCGTGGCCCACGGCGACCAGGGTGGCGGCTACTCGCTCTACGTCGAGGACGGAAGCGTCTGCATGGCCTTCAACGGCTACGGGGTGATGACGGTCATCGACGGCGGGCCACTCACCTCCGGCGCCTCGTCGGTCACGCTCGATGTGGAGGCCCCCGGCGGCATGGTGCTGCACGCCACCCTCCGGGTCGACGGCGAGGTGGTCGGCGTGGCGCGCGACCTGCCGGCGCTCACTTCGATGGCGCCGTTCGAGGGCATCGACGTCGGCATCGACCGCCGCTCACCGGTGTCGTGGGAGGTCTACGAGCGCCACGGTGCCTTCCCGTGGACCGGCACGCTCCACTCGGTGACCTACACGCCCGGCGAACTCGCCCCCGACGCCGGGTCCCGTTGGCTCGACGTGCTCAGGGAGTCCGCCTCCCGGTACGAATAGGG
>CAJXIS010000071.1 GCA_913054115.1 uncultured Acidimicrobiaceae bacterium
AGCGTGGCGGTCGAACTCGCCGTGATGGCCGTGATGGTCCTCGGAGCGGCCAGCTTCACGCTCCACTACCTCTCGTACCGGAAGCGCAAGTTCGTCCATCTCGGACACCCCGAATTCCGGTGGTATCTCGGACTGCTCGGCGGATGGACGCTGGCCATCGCGACGTTGCTGACGGCAGACGGCATGGCCTGGACGCGGGCACTGCGCATGGCGGCCTTCAACGTCGTGACCCTGGGGACCAGCGGCGGCTTCGGCAACGCCACCGGCGCCGGTTCCGACGGCGACTTCGCGGCATGGGCGGCGGGGCCACAGGTCCTGCTCCTGCTGCTGCTGGTCGTGGGCGGTTGCACGGGTTCGACCGCAGGAGGCATCAAGGTCATCCGGCTTCGCATCGGCGCAGCGCACGCCTACCGGGCATTGCGTGCGATGCGGAGACCGCGGGCGGTCCTCCATGTCCGCTACGGGAAGGGCATCGTGCCCGAGTCCCTGGTCGAGCGCATCGCCGGGTTCATGGTCGTCTTCGGCATGTTCGTCGTGCTCGGCACGCTGCTGGTCGCAGCGCTCGGCACCGACCTGGTCACGGCCTTCACCGGTGTCATCGGGGCCCTGGGCAACATGGGCCCGGCGTTCGGGGAGGCCGGACCGACGGCGTCCTTCGTGGACGGCTACAGCACGCCTGCCCGCATGGTCCTCGCCACGTTGATGCTCGTCGGCCGGCTCGAGATCTTCCCCATGGTCCTGATGCTGATCGTGCCGTATCGCAGCATCCGTCGCGTGGCGCCGAGGGGTCTCGTCCGGCCGCTCCGCGACCGTCGGCAGCGTCGTTCCGTCAGCGCCTGAGGATCAGGCCCTGAGCAGCTCCTCGAGCAGTGCTCCCAGGAGGGAAACGTCGCCGCTGGCGCACAGTTCACGGGCACTGTGCATCGCCAACTGGGGAGCCCCCAGATCGACGGTAGGAAGCCCGGTGACCGCAGCGGTGACCGGACCGACCGTCGAGCCACACGGCAGGTCGGCCCGGTGGCTGTACGACTGCACGGGAACGCCGCAGCGTTCGGCCGCCAGCCGCACCGTCGCCGCACCGGTTGCATCGGTCGCATAGCGCTGCGACGCATTGAACTTGAGGACCGGCCCGCCGCCGAGTCGCACGGCGTGTGCAGGGTCGTGCCGGTCGGCGTAGTTCGGATGGACCGCATGGGCGCCGTCCACCGAGCACACCAGGGAGGCGGCAGGATCCGGCGACGCACCATCGAGGAGTCGTTCCAGCAGGGAACGCAGGAATGGTGAGGCTGCGCCGGTCGCCGACGTGCTCCCGACCTCCTCGTGGTCGTAGAGCACGATGACGGGCGTGCTCGCTCCCGTGTCGGCACCGACCCTGCAGAGGGCATCGACCGCTGCATGGCAGGACAGCAGGTTGTCGATCCGGGAGGCACTCACGAACTCGTCGCCCGTGCCGGCCAGCGTCGACGGCGTGAGGTCGTGGAGCATGAGATCGAAGCCGAGGATGTCGGCGGCATCGACACCGGCTGCCCGAGCGATCTCGCCGAGGAAGGCACCCTCCTCGAAGTCTCCCAGCCCGGTGATGGGGGAGAGGTGCGTGTGGGGATCCAGGACGAGGCCCTTGGTGTTGACCCCCCGATCGAGGTGGATGGCCAACTGGGGGATGCGGGCGATCGGCCGATCCAGCCTGACCAGCACCTCCTCGAGGCCGTCACCGGCCCGAAGCGCCAGACGGCCGGAACATCCGAGGTCCCGGTCCAGCCATGAGTTGAGAAGGGCACCGCCGTAGACCTCGATGCCGAGTTGACGCATCCCGTGCGCGGAGCGGTCGGGATTCGGGGTGAGGCGGAGGTTGGGGCTGTCGGTGTGGGCCGTCAGCACCCGGAAGCCGGTGACCGCGCCGGGTCCGGCAGCCCATGCGACGAGGCTCCCGGAGGACACCTGGTAGCGCAGCCCCGGACCGTCAGCGGGGGTTCCCTCCACGAACCCGGCCGCCTCGAGCCGGGCAGCCGCCGTATCGACGGCGTGGAAGGGCGAAGGTGATGCGTCGATGAAGGCGCAGAGGTCGGTCGCCTGGTGGGTTGTGTCGGGATCCATGCGCGTATATTGGTCCGTCGGACACGCAATTGGGAACCCATGCCGCGACGATGCGGCCCCGAAACGACCGGAGGGGTCGCCAAGGCAACCCTCGCCCGTCGATTCGGTCCGGTTCCCGGGACGTGCCGGCCGGGCTGCGATCCGGCAACCCCCACGGAGGGGCCGCTTCGACCGATGACGTTCCGGGCGACTTCGAACAGCCACACGATGGTCCGAAGGACATTCCCCAGACCCATGACGACGTCAGCGCCCACACCCCTCACGACCGGCCTTCCCGCCGCTCAGGGCCTCTACGACCCCCGGTTCGAGCACGATGCCTGTGGCGTCAACTTCGTGTGCCACCTCCGGGGCGTCCGTAGCCATGACATCGTGGCCATGGGCATCGGCGCCCTCTGCAACCTCCAGCACCGCGGCGCCCTCGGTGCCGAGAAGAACACCGGCGACGGCGCCGGCATCCTCCTCCAGGTGCCCGACGCCTTCTACCGGGCGGTCGTCGACTTCGACCTGCCACCGGAGGGCCACTACGCCACGGGCATCGCGTTCCTGCCGGGGAACCCTGAACAGGCCGACCTGGTGGTCGCCCGGATCGGGGCACTCGCCGTCGAGGAGGGCCTCGAGGTCCTCGGATGGCGCACCGTGCCCTTCGACGATTCGGCGATCGGCTCGGCGGCGCGGCGTACCGAGCCCATCTTCCGGCAGCTGTTCCTCGCCGGTCCCGAGGGTCCCGACGGCAGGCCGGAGGGCATCGCCCTCGACCGCCTCGCCTACGTCCTGCGCAAGCGCACCGAGCACGAGATCCACGTGCCGTCCCCGGGTGCCTCCGGGGGCGGAGGCATGGGCGCTGCCAGCGAGGCCCACAACGGCGTCTACTTCCCGTCCCTTTCGGCGCGGACCATCGTCTACAAGGGGATGCTCACCACGCCGCAGCTGGCCGAGTTCTACCCGGACCTCACCGACGAGCGGGTCGTCAGCGCCCTTGTCCTGGTCCACTCACGATTCTCGACCAACACCTTTCCGGCATGGCCCCTGGCGCATCCCTACCGACTGGTCGCCCACAACGGCGAGATCAACACCGTGCAGGGAAACCGCAACTGGATGCAGGCCCGTGAAGCCCTGATGGCCACCGACCTCCTGCCCGGCGACCTCGACCGGCTGTTCCCCATCTGCACCCCGGGAGCGAGCGACACGGCGACCTTCGACGAGGCACTCGAACTCCTCACCCTCGGCGGCTACTCGCTGCCCGAGGCCATCATGATGATGATCCCGGAACCCTGGGAGAACCACGAGTCGATGGACGGGGACCGACGGGCCTTCTACCAGTACCACGCCTCCCTGATGGAGCCATGGGACGGCCCGGCGTCCATCGCCTTCACCGACGGCACGATGATCGGAGCGGTCCTCGACCGGAACGGCCTGCGGCCCAGCCGCTACTGGGTGACCGACGACGACCTGGTCGTGATGGCCAGCGAGGTGGGGGTCGTCGACCTGCCGACCTCGAGCATCATCGAGAAGGGACGCCTGCAGCCAGGACGGATGTTCCTGATCGACACCAGCAGGGGGCGCATCGTCCGCGACCACGAGATCAAGTCCGAGCTGGCCGCCGCCCGGCCCTACGCAGCGTGGCTGGACCGCAACCTGGTCCAGCTCGTCGACCTTCCCGAGCGTGAGCGGCAGGTCCGCGAGGAGGGAACCGCCGTCCAACGCCAACAGGTCTTCGGGGTCACCCACGAGGAGTTGAAGCTGCTCGTGGCGCCGATGGCCCGCGAGGCCAAGGAGGCCATCGGCTCGATGGGCACGGACACCCCCATCGCCGTCCTGTCCAACCGGTCACGACAGCTCTACGACTACTTCTCACAGCTCTTCGCACAGGTCACGAACCCGCCGCTCGACGCCATGCGCGAGGAGCTGATCACGGCGGTCTGCGGCACCATCGGCCCCGAGGGCAACCTGCTCGACCCCACGCCCGAGTCGTGCCGCCAGGTCCACCTTCCGCACCCGGTCCTGACCGAGGCCGAACTGGCCAGCATCATCCACATCGACGGCGCCGGGGGCCCCGGCAACTTCCGCACGGTGGTCCTCGACGGCCGGTACGTGGTGGCCGACGGTGGCCCCGGGCTGGCATCAGCGCTCGACCGGCTGCGCAGCGAGGCGTCAACGGCGATCGCCGACGGTGCCAACCTGCTGGTCGTCAGCGACCGCGGCGTGGACGCCGTCAACGGGCCCGTTCCCTCGCTGCTCGCCGTCGGAGCGGTCCACCAGCACCTGATCCGGGAGAAGACCCGGTCGCGCGTCGGCCTCCTTGTCGAGAGCGGCGACGCCCGCGAGGTCCACCACATCGCCCTGCTGCTCGGCTTCGGCGCCTCGGCAGTGTGTCCCTACGTCGTGTTCGAGGCCATCGACGGGATGATCGCCGACGATCTCCACGGGCTGTCCAGCGCCTTCGACGCCGACCGGGTGCGTCGGAACTACGTGAAGGCGTGCGACAAGGGGATTCTCAAGGTGATGTCCAAGATGGGCATCTCCACGGTCGCCTCCTACACGGGAGCCCAGATCTTCGAAGCCATCGGCCTCGGTCCAGAGGTCATCGACGCCTGCTTCACCGGGACGGTGAGCCGACTCGGGGGCGTCGGGCTCGACGTCCTGGCAACCGAGGTGGCGGTCCGCCACTCCCTGGCCTTCCCCGACAATCCCGAGGATCGGGCGCACCGAACCCTCGAGGTGGGCGGCGAGTACCAGTGGCGACGGGAGGGCGAGTACCACCTGTTCAACCCCGAGACCGTCTTCCGCCTCCAGCACGCCACCCGGGAGGGCCGCTACGACGTCTTCAAGCAGTACACGTCCCTGATCGACGGGCAGGCCGAGAACCTGGCGACCCTGCGCGGCCTCTTCCGGTTCCGTACCGACCTGCGCCCACCGGTCCCGATCGACGAGGTCGAGCCGGTGTCGGCGATCGTCCGCCGGTTCGCCACCGGTGCCATGTCCTACGGGTCGATCTCCGCCGAGGCGCACGAGACCCTCGCCATCGCCATGAACCGCATCGGGGGCAAGTCGAACACGGGCGAAGGGGGCGAGGACCCCGAACGGTTCGAGCCAGACGCGAACGGCGACCTGCGCCGCTCGGCCGTCAAGCAGGTGGCGTCCGGCCGCTTCGGCGTGACGAGCGAGTACCTCGTCAACAGCGACGACCTGCAGATCAAGATGGCACAGGGCGCCAAGCCCGGTGAGGGCGGGCAGCTGCCCGGCCACAAGGTGTACCCCTGGATCGCCAAGACCCGTCACTCCACGCCCGGGGTGGGCCTCATCTCGCCACCCCCGCACCACGACATCTATTCGATCGAGGACCTGGCACAGCTCATCTTCGACCTCAAGAACTCGAACCCCGAGTCCCGGGTGCACGTCAAGCTGGTGGCCGAGGTCGGCGTCGGCACGGTCGCTGCGGGGGTCGCCAAGGGGCATGCGGACGTCGTCCTGATCTCCGGCCACGACGGCGGCACCGGAGCCTCCCCGCTGTCGTCGATCAAACACGCCGGGGCCCCCTGGGAGCTCGGACTCGCCGAGACCCAGCAAACGCTGCTCCTCAACGGGCTGCGCGATCGAATCGTCGTCCAGGTCGACGGCCAGCTCAAGACCGGACGCGACGTCATGATCGCCGCCCTGCTCGGTGGCGACGAGTTCGGCTTCGCCACCGCCCCGTTGGTGGTGTCGGGCTGCATCATGATGAGGGTCTGTCATCTCGACACCTGTCCGGTCGGCGTCGCCACGCAGAATCCGGAACTGCGAAAAAAGTTCACCGGGAAACCCGAGTTCGTCGTCAACTTCTTCGAATACATCGCCGAGGAGGTACGCGAGCTGCTCGCGCGACTCGGCTTCCGGACCCTCGAGGAGGCCATCGGCCAGGTCGAGTGCCTCGACGTCGACGAGGCGGTCGCCCACTGGAAGGCCGACGGCCTCGACCTCACACCGATCCTGTACGTGCCCGAGCTCCCGGAGGGTGCGGTCAGGCACCAGGCCACCGAACAGGACCACGGCCTCGAACAGATCCTCGACCGGACCCTGATCGCCGAGGCGGCCCCGGCCCTTGCCGACGGCTCCAAGGTCGCCATCCGGACTGCGATCAGCAACATCGACCGCTCCACGGGCACGATGCTCGGCTACGAGTTGACGCGCCGGTTCGGCGGGGCCGGGCTGCCGGACGACACCATCACCATCGACCTCGACGGCTCGGCCGGCAACAGCTTCGGAGCGTTCGTTCCCCGTGGCATCACGCTGCGGCTCGTCGGTGACGCCAACGACTACCTCGGCAAGGGCCTGTCGGGCGGCCGGATCACGGTCCGCCCACCGGCCGACTCGCCCTTCCTGGCCGAGGAGCAGGTCATCGCCGGCAACGTGATCCTCTACGGGGCGACGGGTGGCGAGGCCTTCATTCGGGGCGTGGTGGGGGAGCGCTTCTGCGTGCGGAACTCCGGTGCGCTGGCCGTCGTGGAGGGCATCGGCGACCACGGCTGCGAGTACATGACCGGGGGCCGGGCCGTCATCCTCGGTTCGACCGGCCGTAATTTCGCAGCCGGCATGTCGGGCGGCATCGCCTTCGTCATCGACGAGGACCGCTCCTTCGCCGGCCGTGTGAACCCCGAGATGGTCCTCCTCGAGGACATCGACGGGGACGACGCCGACTGGCTGCGGGAGGTGCTCGTCCGGCACCAGGAGGAGACCGGGTCCCAGGTTGCCGAGCGGCTGCTGGGTGCATGGGCCGAGGCATCCCACTGGTTCCGCAAGGTCATGCCGACCGACTACCGGCGGGTCCTCGAGGCTGCGGCGGCCGCCCGTGCCGGCGGTCGTGACGAGGTGGAGGCGATCATGGCCACCACGAGGGCCTGAGGAGCCGGCCATGGGCGACCCACGCGGCTTCCTCAAACACGACCGCCTCCTTCCGGAACGACGATCGGTGCCGGTCCGGCTCCGGGACTGGAAAGAGGTCTACGAGCCCTTCCCTGCGAACGACCTCCAGAAGCAGGCCAGCCGGTGCATGGACTGCGGCATCCCGTTCTGCAACGACGGCTGTCCGCTCGGAAACCTCATTCCCGACTGGAACGACCTCATCTACCGGGAGCACTGGCAGGAGGCCTCCGAACGCCTGCACGCCACGAACAACTTCCCGGAGTTCACCGGCCGCCTCTGCCCGGCGCCCTGCGAAACCGCCTGCGTGCTCGGCATCAACGAGCCGCCGGTGACCATCAAGCAGGTCGAGGTCGGCATCGTGGACCGTGCCTGGGCCGAGGGCTGGATCCAACCGCTACCGCCCCAGGAGCGCACGGGACGGCAGGTGGCGGTGATCGGCTCGGGACCCGCCGGGCTGGCCGCCGCCCAACAGTTGACGCGGGCCGGCCACGATGTCGTCGTGTTCGAGCGCGCCGACCGGATCGGCGGCCTCCTGCGCTACGGAATCCCCGAGTTCAAGATGGAGAAGCGTCACCTGGACCGTCGTCTCGCCCAGATGGAGGCGGAGGGCACCGGGCTCCGCACGAATGTCGAGGTCGGCACCGACCTCTCGGTCGAGGACCTGCGGTCGGACTACGACGCCGTCGTCCTCGCCTGCGGCGCCACCCAGTGGCGCGACCTTCCGATTCCCGGACGCCAGCTCGACGGCGTGTACCAGGCCATGGAGTACCTCCCGTGGGGCAACCGCCTCCAGGCGGGCGACATCGACCGCTCGCCGATCGACGCAGCCGGAAAGGACGTCATCATCATCGGCGGCGGCGATACCGGCGCCGACTGCCTGGGCACCGCACACCGGCAGGGGGCTGCGTCGATCCACCAGTTCGAGATCATGCCCCGGCCCTCCGATGACCGCCCCGACGCCAACCCGTGGCCCACCTGGCCGATGCTCTACCGCGTCTCGTCGGCCCACGAAGAGGGTGGTGAGCGCGTCTTCGCCGTCAACACCGAAGAGTTCCTGGGCGAAGGGGGCCGCCTGACCGGGCTCCGCACCCACCGGGTGGAGCAGGTGTTCACCGACGGCCGCATGTCCTTCGAGCCCATCGAGGACAGCAACGAGGTGTTCCCTGCCGACCTGGTGTTCCTCGCCATGGGCTTCACCGGCCCAGAACAGGGCCCCCTGACCGAGGGGCTGGGCGTCGACCTCGACGCCCGTGGCAACGTCGCCCGCGACGCCGCCTACGCCACCAATGTCGAAGGCGTGTACGTCTGCGGCGACATGGGGCGGGGGCAGTCGCTCATCGTGTGGGCCATCGCCGAGGGGCGCTCGTGCGCCGCCGAGGTGGACCGCCACCTGACGGGTGCCACCCGCCTGCCATCACCGATCGCACCGACCGCAGCGCCACTGCGCTGAGCCGCCTACCGCATCGTCGGCGCTCAGAAGGGTTGCGCGTCGATGAAGCCGAGGGCTGCGTCGATGAAGCCGAAGTCCTTCGGGGTGGCGAAGTGGTCGACCCCCGGGAGCATCACGAGCCCCGCGTCGGGCAGCGCATCGACCAGTGGCTCGGCCGGCCCGGCATCGTCCCGTTCGCCGAGGACGACCAGGACCGGCACGTCGACTGCGCCCAGCAACTCCGGGGTGAGGGGACCCCGGTCGGGTCGCTCGAGGAACGCCGCCAGGGCCTCCCGGTCGGCGTCGTCGGCCTCGGGGAGGCGTGCGAAGTAGGCGAGTTGCGGGTGCTCCGCCTGGCCGCTCCTCACGGCCTCGACGACCGCCTCGGTCCTCCAGTCGTCGGGCGCCATGAGTCGGGCGCCGACTCCCGCCACCACGAGGCGGTTGAAGCGACCGGGGTGACGGGAGGCCAGGACCAGGAGCGTGCGCGCCCCGTACGAGAAGCCGATGGCGTCCACCGGTTCCTCGGGCAGCGCAGCCAGGACATGTTCCTCGAGGCCCCGGTA
>CAJXIS010000072.1 GCA_913054115.1 uncultured Acidimicrobiaceae bacterium
TTGCCCCAGGTCGCCTCGAACTTTGCCCTAGCCTCGTCGTCCTCGACGTCCTGGAAGCCTGGCAACTTGTTGGGCAGGGCGCCCATGTCGCCGCCACCCTGCACGTTGTTCTGGCCGCGCAGCGGGCAGAGGCCCGATCCCCAGCGGCCCACATGGCCGGTGAGCAGGGACAGGTTGCAGAGCGACATGACGTTGTCGACGCCCGTGTGGTGCTCGGTGATGCCGAGCGTCCAGAGGATCTGGGCCATGGGCGCCGTGGCGTAGGCGTGCGCCATCTCGCGGATGGCCGCGGCCGGCACGCCGGTGATCTCCTCGGTGTGTTCGAGGGTCCACTCGTCGACGTAGGCGACGAAATCGTCGTAGCCGGTGGTGGCCCGGTCGATGAACTCATGGTCGACGAGGTCGGCGGCGATGATCTCACGGGCGACCCCGTGTGCGAGGGCGATGTCGGTGCCGACGTTGAGGCCCAGCCAGACGTCGGCGAACTTGGCCGACGCCGAGCGACGTGGGTCGATCACCCACAGCCGGGCGCCGTTGCGGACGCCCTGGAGGACGTGGTGGAAGTAGATGGGGTGTGCGGCACGCGCGTTCGAGCCCCATTGGAGGATGACGTCGGTTACCTCGACCTCCTGGTACGACGAGGTCCCTCCGCCTGCTCCGAAGACCGTCGCCAGACCGACGACGCTGGGAGCGTGTCAAGTTCGATTACAGCTGTCGATGTTGTTCGAGCCCACGACCGTGCGGGCGAAACGCTGGACGGCGTAGTTCACCTCGTTGGTCGTCTTCGAGCAGCTGAAGATGCCGAAGGCGGTCGGACCGTGGGCGTCGATGACGCTGCGGAATCCCGTGGCGGCGCGGTCGAGGGCCTCCTCCCAGGTGGCCTCCCGCAACTGGCCGTTCTCCCTGACCATCGGCGTCGTCAGGCGCTTGCTCCCCTGGCGTGTCCGGCTCATCGCGTCCCCCGTTGTCGGTCGTCGGGCGGCACCCTCGTCGGGCGGCTCCCGGTCGAAAACCTAGCGCAGTCGACGCTATTCCGATTTCCTGTTGGTGGGCCTACCGACCCTGCCAGTGGGGATCACGTTTTTCGGTGAACGCCCGCGGCCCTTCGTCGGCGTCCTCGGAGGCCAACATCCGCTCATAGGCGTCGAGTCGACCGGACCGGAGGTGGACGAACGCCTCGTCGAGGGTGCGTGCGCTCGTCTCCCGGTCGACCGCCATGACGGCCTCGACGGCGAGCGGCGCCGACGCCACGATGCGCCCGGCCAGGGCACGGGCCTCGTCCATCAGCCGGTCGGCGGGGACGACGGCGTTGACGAGTCCCCACCGCAGCGCCTCGTCGGCCGCCAGCCGTCGACCTGCGTACAGGACCTCGTTGGCGACCACCCGAGGCAGGATCCGCGGGAGCCTGATCGCCCCCGCATCCGGGATGATCCCCAGGCCGGTCTCGGGGAGGAAGAAGGCGGCATGGTCGGCGGCGACCACGAGGTCGGCGGCCATGGCGATCTCGAAGCCTCCGCCCACGGCCAGGCCGTTGACGGCGCAGATCACCGGCTTGTTCCTCTCTGGGAGTTCGGGAAATCCGCCGAATCCGCCCTCGCCGTAGTCGGCCTCGAACGCCTCGCCACCGGCTGCGGCGCCGAGGTCCCATCCGGCCGAGAAGAACCGCTCGCCGGCGCCCGTGAAGATGGCGACGCGCAACCCGGGGTCGTCCCGGAAATCTGCGAAGACCCTGCCCAACTCCCGGCTGGTGGCAGCGTCGATCGCGTTGGCCTTGGGCCGGTCGAGCACGACCTCGAGCACCCCGTCGCTGCAGGTCGCGGTCACGGGGCCACTCATGCGTCCCCCTCCTCGATGGTGACGAGAGCATCGGCGACGACCGCCCCCGATGGACGGGCCAGCAGCGGGTTGACCTCGACCTCGATGAGTTCCGGCTTCTCGGACACGAGGCGTTGCAGCTGCTCCACGACCGCGATGATCGCATCGATGTCGGCCGCTGGTCGACCACGGTGCCCGGAGAGCATGGGGCCGACGGCGAGGCCGGCGAGCGCACGGCGTATGTCGGCGGCATCGACGGGAAGCAGCAACGACACCGTGTCGTGCACGACCTCGACGAGCGTGCCGCCAGCGCCGAGCGTCAGCAGCCATCCGACCGGTGGCTCGCGTCGGATGTCCACCAGCAGTTCGGTGACGGCATCCCCCACGTATTCCTCGACGAGGACGCAGCCACCCAGCTGCCCTGCCGCCCCCGCCACGGCCCCCCCGTCACGCAGGTCGAGGAAGACGCCGCCCATGTCGCTCTTGTGGGCGGCGCCGGTCGCCTTGACGACGACCGGATAGCCGACCCGGTCGGCAGCGTCGGGAGCGTCGGCAGCATCGACCTCCTCGCCGGTGGGAACCGGCAGCCCGGCTTCGGCGAGAAGGCGCTTGGCGGCGCCCTCGTGCAGCGTCGCAACGCCGCCGACCGGCCGCTCGACGGCCGTCGGAATCTCCGATGGCACGTGCCTGCCCCATCGTGCGGCTGCCTCGAGGCCGAGGAGGGCGGCATCGACGCCGCGCACCGGCAGCAGCCCCTGCTCGACCGAGGCCGCCTCGACCGGCGCCGGAAGGTTCTCGGCCAGCGAGCCGACGACCAGCCCCGGGGTTCCCGTGGTCCGACTGGCACGACCGAAGGCCCGCAGCGTCGGCCACCAACTCGAGTCGTCGAGGCCCTCCCTCGGGAAGTCGATCACCAGCATCGCCGCATCGGACGGCCCGTCCAGCACCGCCGTGAAGCAGTCGACCAGGCGTGCCTCGTCGCCCCATATGAAGGTGTGGTAGTCGAGCGGATTCGAGATCGCGACGAACTCGGACAGGGTGTCCGCGATCCGCTCTGCCTGATCCGTGTCGAAGCCCGGGAACTCGACGTCGAGGGACTCGGCACGGTCGGCGACGACGGACGCCTCGCCGCCGGAACAGCTCATGCTCACGAGACGGTTCCCCGCAAGCGGCCCCACGGCATCGAGCACCTGGAGGGTGTCGAGAAGCTCGGGGATCGACCGGACCCGGTGCACGCCGAGCCGCTCGAACAGCGCCTCATAGGCAGCGTCGCTGCCGACGATGGATCCCGTGTGCGAAACGGCGATCTCGGCACCGGCCGACGACGAACCGGTCTTGAGGGCGACGACCGGTATGCCACGAGCCGAGGCCACCGCACAGGCCGCTGCGAACCGCTCGATGTCGTGCAATGCCTCGACATGGAGTCCGATGCCCGTCACCGACTCGTCGACGACCAGCGCCTCGACACAGACCTCGATGCCGATGGACGCCTGGTTCCCGAGGGTCAGCAGGTGGGCGATCGGCATCGGCCGGGTCTGCATCGTCAGGTTGAGGCCGATGTTGCCGCTCTGGGTCACGAGGGCGATGCCCCGTCCGGTGCGGGACAGCCCCTGCTGGTCGGGCCACAGGGCGGCGCCCACCGTTGCCGAGATGGTCCCGTAGCAGTTCGGGCCAACCACCGGCATGTCGCCGGCGGCGGCGACCAGGTCGCGCTGGAGTGCGATGCCCTCCCCGCCGACCTCGGCGAATCCGGAGGCGTAGCAGACGGCCGCTCCGGCACCCATCGCCGCCAGGCTGGCGACCACATCGACGGTGGCGTGCCGGTTCACGGCGACGAGGGCTGCGTCCGGCGCCCCCGGAAGTTCGTCGACACTCGAAAACGCCGGCAGGCCACACACCTCGGTCCTGGTCGGGTGCACCGGCCAGAGGTCGCCCTCGAAGCCGAGCGCCAGGCACTGCTCGATGGCGATCTCTGCGGGGCGACCGCCGACGAACGCCAGCGACTGCGGTGCGAACAACCGCCCGAGCGAGCCCCGAACCATCACGGATGGGCGCTCAGGACCCGAGGGGCCGCAGCAGTTGCCGGCTGACGATGTGCCGCTGGATCTCGCTGGTGCCGTCCCAGATGCGGTCGACCCGGGCATCCCGCCAGATGCGTTCGAGCGGCAACTCGTCCATCAGGCCCATGCCGCCGAGGATCTGGATGGCCTCGTCGGCGACGAACTGCAGCATCTCGGTGGCCGAGATCTTCGCCATGGCCGCATCGCCGTCGGTCATCCGTCCCTCGTCCATGAGCCAGGCCGACCGGTACGTCATGAGTTCGGCCTCGACGAGCTTGGTCTGCATGTCGGCGAGCTTGAACGACACGCCCTGGAACCTGCCGATCTTCTGGCCGAACTGCTCCCGGTCCGCAGCCCACTCCAGCGCCACCCGGAACGCCCGGTCGGCACGGCCGAGGGCGATGGCCGCCACCTGCAGCCGGGTGGCACCGAGCCATTCGTTGGCCACCTCGAAGCCGCGGTGCTCCTCACCGAGGACCTTCGACGCCGGCACCCGACAGTCGTCGAAGTTGAGGATCATGTTGTGGTAGCCGCGGTTCGAGACGCAGTTGTAGCCGGGAACGACCTCGAGTCCGGCCGTGTCGTGGTCGACGAGAAACGACGTGATCAGCTTCTTCGGACCCCTCGCCGTGTCCTCCTCGCCGGTGGCGGCGAACAGGATCGTGTAGTCGGCGAGATCGGCGTGGCTGATGAAGTGCTTGGTGCCGTTGATGACGTAGTCGTCGCCATCCCGCTCGGCTCGGCACGACATGCCCCTGACGTCCGAGCCGGCGCCGGGCTCGCTCATGGCGAGGCAGTCGACCCGCTCACCCCGGATCGTCGGCAGCAGGTACTCGTCGACCTGGTCGCCGATACATGCCCGGAGGATGTTGGACGGCCGGGCGACGATGTAGTGGAGGGCGTACTGCGTCCAGCCGAAGGCACGGTCGACCATCGCCATCGTGACGTTGTCGAGGCCTCCCCCGCCGAGATCGGCCGGCATGTTGGCGGCGTAGATTCCGGCGGCGAGTGACCGGTCGCGTATCTGTTCGACGAGTTCCGGCGGCACGTCGCCGAGGCGTTCGACCTCGTCCTCGTACGGGAGAAGCTCGCGTTCGACGAACGTCCGGACGGTGTCGACGATCATTTCCTGCTCGTCGGAGGGTGCGAAGTCCATGGGAGGCTCCCGGTGTCAGCCGAGTGACATGACCCGACCCACCTGGGGTGGGACGGGAAGGTCGGCGTGGGCGGTGGCGATCGCAGCCAGGGCGGCTGCCGGTCGGTCGAGGATCGGAGCGGTTCGGGCATCGTCGGTGTCGACGTGGAGCAGCATCTGTTCGGTCGTGGCCAACTGGACACCGGTCTCCGCATGTTTCATCGAGTGGAAGAGGTGGAGCCGCTTGGCATCGACGCCGAGCACCTGCGTCGCGATGCGGAGCGGGTCGCCGAGTGATGCCTCCTTCACGAAGTTGATGTGCGTCTCGGCCGTGAAGAAGGTGTTGCCGGACGAGCGGTAGTCCTCGTCCATGCCGATGAAGCGGAACAACCTGTCGGAGGCCCACCCGAAGGCGGTCAGGAACGCCCATTCGGACATGTGGCCGTTGTAGTCGACCCAGTCGGGTTCGACCTCGCCGCGGTAGAGGTCGAGCGGGGCGGCCACATCGTCGCCATCGGCCCAGGGAGCCGGCATCGACGCTGCGTGGATACGGGCCTCCCGTTCGGCGACGATCCGTCCCGCCCCGAGGTCGAGCGGTCGCAGGGAGCGCATCACGTTGATGACGTAGTCGTCGCGCAGGCGTTCCAACTCGTCGATCGAACGGCCATCGGCCTGCTCGTGGCAGCCGTCGGCCATCGACTCGATCAGGTCGTCGGTGAGCTCGGGGGCGACCAGCTTCGTCCACGGCAGCTTCAGGGCGGGGCCGAACTGGTGGAGAGTGTGCCGCATGCCCCGCTCGCCGCCGGCCAGGTGGAACGTGAGGTTGGTGCCCATCCCGGCCCAGCGCAGTCCCGGCCCGTAGGTGATGGCGTCATCCAGTTCGGCCGTCGTGGCGACGCCGTCGTTGACCAGGTGGAGCACCTCCCGCCAGAGAGCCTCCTGGAGCCGGTCGGCGAGGTAGCCCTCGATCTCGGTACGCACCACCAGCGGATGCATCACGAGGTCGTCGTAGTGGGCGATGGCCGCGTCGACTGCCTGCTGCGAGGTCTGCCCGCCGGCCACGATCTCGACCAGCGGCAACAGGTGGACGGGGTTGAAGGGGTGGCCGATCAGGACCCGCTCGGGGTGCTCGCACCCCTCCTGGAGATGGGTCGGAAGCAGGCCGGACGAACTGGAGGCGATGACGACCTCGGCTCCCGAATGGGCGGCCAAGGCCTGGATGAGTGGCCGCTTGACCTCTTCCCGCTCGGGTGCGCTCTCCTGGATCCAGTCGACCCGGGCTGCCAGGTCCT
Source organism: uncultured Acidimicrobiaceae bacterium (assembly GCA_913054115.1). GTDB lineage: Bacteria > Actinomycetota > Acidimicrobiia > Acidimicrobiales > MedAcidi-G1 > S20-B6. Next base: position 6,303 of record CAJXIS010000072.1, read on the forward strand.
CGGCGGTCGCCGCGAACTCGAGGCGCCGGCGATCGGCCCCCGGGAACAACCCGAGCCTTGTCGCAGAGGGCCACGCCCGCTCGACGGCGGCACGCAGGCGCTCCTCGGCCCCCGGGGCGGGGTCCCAGGCCACGACGTCGTGGCCCCGGGCCAACGACCGGACCGCCCATCCGGCGCCGATGACGCCGGTCCCCACGACCCCGATCGTTCGCGTCACTTCGGTCATGCGTGTGGTGCCCCTCCTGGTCGTGCTGGTCGTGGCGGCGTCGAGGTCCGTGCCCGGGGGTTCAACCCAGCCCGAGGGTCGTTCGGGCCTCGGCCGGCGTCTGGATCGAGGCTCCCATCAACTCGACGATCCTCACCGCCTTCTCCACCAGCTGGGCATTGGTGGCCAGGACGCCCCGTTCGAGGTACAGGTTGTCCTCGAGGCCGACCCGCACGTGCCCGCCGAGCATCACCGACTGCGAGACCATCGGCATCTGCATCGCACTGAGTGCGAACGACGTGAACTCGGCCTCGTCGGGAAGGCGGTTCACCATGGCCATGAGGAGCCCGATGTCGAGCGGCGTGCCGTAGGGGATCGAGAGGCAGAGCTGGAGCCAGTACGGGGCATCGATCAGGCCCTCGCTGATCATCGTCTCGGCGAACCAGAGGTTGCCGGTGTCGAAGATCTCGAGCTCGGGACGCACGCCGAGCTCACGGACCCGCTCGGCCATGATGCGCAGCATGTCGGGGGTCGAGACGTAGACCTCGTTGTGGTTGCCGAAGTTGAGCGATCCGCAGTCCATCGAGCAGATGTCCGGTCGGATCGCCTCGACGTGCGCCAGGCGTTCGATGCCGCCCACCAGGTCGGTGCCCGGCTGCCAGGACATCGGGTCGTCGTCGGGGCCGACGACGAGGTCGCCACCCATGCCGGCGGTCAGGTTGACGACCACCTCGTCGTCCTGCGCTCGGATGCGCTCCACCACCTCCCGGTAGTAGGCGACGTTCCGGGTGCCCTTGCCGGTCTCGGGGTCGCGGACGTGGCAGTGGACGATCGCAGCCCCTGCCCTGGCCGCATCGAGCGCCGACTCGGCGATCTGCTGCGGGGTCACGGGCACGTGCTCGCTGCGGCCGGCGGTGTCGCCGGCGCCGGTCACGGCGCAGCTGATGATGACGTTCCTGTTCATCCCACGCACGGTCATCACGGGCCCCTCTTGTCGTTCGACGATGTGCCTGTATCCGGCCGACGGCCACGGCCGCCGATCTTTTTCATTGCCAGTCCGGGGCCACCTGCGTAGGATTCGGCACCGGTCCGCGAAGGCTACCCCGGTGCCCGCATTCGAGATGCCGGCGTCGACGTGCCCAAGGAGCAGAAAATGAAGATCCTCTTTGCCGATTCCCTCCCCGACGAGTACGTCGATCAACTGCGTGCCAGGGGAGACGAGTGCGAGGTCCGCGGCGACCTCACCGCCGATGACCTGCCCGGTGCGATCGGTGGAGTCGATGTACTCCTCGTCCGGAGCACCAGGGTCACCGCCGACACCATCGCCAACTCCGACCGCCTCGGCCTGATCGTCCGCTCGGGCGCCGGCACGAACACCATCGACTGTGAAGCCGCCGCCAACGCCGGCATCTACGTCTGCAACGTGCCCGGCAAGAACTCGCTGGCCGTCGCCGAACTCACGATGGGCCTGCTCCTCGCCATCGACCGGCACATCGCCGACGCAACCGCCGACCTCCGCAACGGAGTCTGGAACAAGAAGGCGTACAGCAGGTCCGATGGCATCTACGGCAAGACGCTCGGCATCATCGGCGTGGGCGAGATCGGCATGGCGGTCGCCGAAAGGGCCCGCGGCTTCGGCCTCACCGTCATCGCCGAACGCAAGCCGGGCCGCAAGCCGGAGACCGAGGCCCGCATCCGGGCGGCCGGCGTCAAGCTCGTCGACGGCCTCAACGAGATGATCCGCGGTTCCGACATCATCTCGGTCCACGTGCCAGGCGATGCCTCCACCGCCGGCCTGGTCGATGCCGACTTCCTCGACAAGATGAAACCGGGTGCGATCCTGCTCAACACCAGCCGCGGCGAGATGGTCGACGAGGCCGCCCTGATCGCGGCCATGGACGCCAAGGGCATCCGCGCCGGCCTCGACGTCTTCTGCGACGAGCCGGGCGGCGGCACCGCAGAGTTCACCTCGGCGCTCGCCCAGCATCCCAACGTGGTCGGCACCCACCACATCGGTGCATCCACGCAGCAGGCACAGGACGCCACCGCATCGGGCTCGATCGACGTCATCGAGGCCTACCGGGCAGGCGACCTCCTGAACTGCGTCAACGTCTCCCCGACACGCATCGGCACCGCCACCATCATCATTCGGCACTTCGACCGGGTCGGCGTCCTCGCCAGCGCCCTCGAGGTGCTGCGCGGCGCCGCCATCAACGTGCAGACGATGGAGAACCGGGTCTTCCAGGGTTCCAACGCCGCCATCGGCATCATCGACGTCAGCGGCGATGTCACCGAAGAGCTCGTCCGGGACCTGGCAGCGCTCGAAAATGTCATCCAGGTCCAGGCCGCGGACCGCGAGGCATGAGCGACCGGGGACAGCCCGGGGGGCCGCTGCGCATGAGCGACCACGTACAGGCCTCGGACCGCTGCGCATGAGCGGCCAGGAAGTCCTGCGCCCCTTCCCGGGGTTGGTGGTC
>CAJXIS010000073.1 GCA_913054115.1 uncultured Acidimicrobiaceae bacterium
CGTCCAGCGATTCTTGTACCTGGTGCGCAGGATCGGTGCCCGGCTGCGCGGGCTGAGGTCGCCGGCACGTCCGTACACGGACAGGTGGTCCTGGTAGATGCCCGGCACGCCGAAGATGTCGAGGAACGGTCGATCCTCGAGGTTCGTGCCCCGGTACTTGACGGCGTTGTGGACGATCTCGACGACCGCCCGATACAGGCGCCGGACCTCCTGACTCGAGAGCGTGTTGCACACCCGGTCGTGACGCAGCCCGGCGGTGAAGAGGATCTCGTCGCTGTAGACGTCGCCGATGCCGACGATGAAGGCGTCGTCGCAAAGGAGGTCCTTGAGCTGCGTGTCGCGCCCGAGCACCCGGCCGGCGAAGTCGGTCCAGGAGATCGGCTCGCCGATCGGGTCGAGGCCCAGACGGTCGAGTTCGGGGAGGTCCTCGAAGATCGTCTCGACGTGCACCACCTGCACCTGCGAACTGCCGTCCGGGTCGATCAGGCGCAACTGTCCGCCCTGGGTGAAGGTGATCGTCAACTCGGTGCCCGGTTGCCTGGCCTCCTTCGTTCGTTGTCGACGGAGCAGCGCTCCGGGACCGAGGCGTATCACGAGGTAGTGGTCCTCGATCTCGATGCAGAGGTGGAGTCCGGCGCGGCGAACCGAGGCCACCTTGCGGCCTTCGAGTTGGCTGGTGAACTGCTTGCGGTTCCGGTAGCCCTCCAACACGGCCATCGACGCCAACTCTGCCGACTTGATCTTGCGACCGGTGAGGTCGCGGTCGAGGTCTCTTCGGACGGTTTCGATCTCTGGTAGTTCAAGTGCAATGGTCATCGATCACTCCCTGCGTCGGCCAGGACGGCCGATTCCTGTTCGGTCGGTTCGGGGGCCACGAGGTCGTCGAGCCCTTCGAGTGCGGTCCACGCGAGGTGCGCGGCGGCTTGTTCGGCCCGCTTCTTCGAGACGCCGGCAGCTGGTCCGTAGAAGCGACCGTCGACTTCGACCTCGGCGTGGTACCGCTTGTCGTGGGCGGGCCCCTCGGAGGTCAGTACATAGCGTGGTGGCGAGTCGAAGTGGCGTGCCACGAACTCCTGGAGTCGGGTCTTGTGGTCGTGGACGCCCGGATCCTCGGCGGCACGGTCAATGGCGGCATCGAAGAGTTCGTCGATGACCGCGAACGCCGACTGCTGGCCGCCGTCGAGGAACACGGCCCCGATCACAGCCTCCATGGCATCGGACAGGATCGACTCCTTGTCGCCCCCGCCCGACGTGGTCTCGCCCCGACCCAGACGAAGTGCTCCTCCGAGTTCGATGCGGCGTGCCACCTCGGCCAGGACACCGGCGTTGATGACACCGGCGCGAATGATCGTCAGGTCACCCTCGGAATGGTCGGGGTGTTCCCGGTAGAGGCGGGTGGCGACGGCAAGCCCCAGGACGGCGTCGCCCAGGAACTCGAGGCGTTCGTTGGACTCGCCACCGTTCTCGGCACACCAGGAACGGTGCGTCAACGCCTCGACCAGTAGACCGGGTTCGGTGAACCGGTGGCCGAGGCGGTCGGCGACGGCCTGAGCGTCCGTGGTCGCGGGATCAGCCGAGTCGGGAGGAGACATAGTCGACCGCGTCGCGCACGGTCTTGAGGTCTTCGAGGACCTCGTCTTCGATGCGGAAGCCGACCGAGCGCTCGGCCAGTTCCTCTTCGATGGCCTCGACCAACTCGATGAGTGCGAGGGAGTCGGCGTCGAGGTCGTCGGCGAAGGAGTCGCCTTCGCCGATGTCGGACGGTTCGATCTCGAGGATGTCGGCAAGCCGGTCGCGGACCAGGGCGAGCACCTCGTCGCGGCCGATCGGATCACCTTCGACATGGGTTTCGGCAGGCACGGGGCCTCCTCAGGGGGTCTTCGGGGCGGACGTTGGCGGCACCGGGTGATTCCTGGCGACAGTTCAACGTACGCAGGGTGTGTGACGGCGAATTCTACCGGATCCACATTCTGGTCGGGAGGGATTCAAATGGGCGGAAACATACCGTGTTTCACCAGAACGGCGGAGTGTCGGGCGTCAGGCGGCCTTCGATGCCGCGATGGCATTTGCGAGATGCCCCACCACATCGGCCTCCACCATCTCGGCGGCGGCCCGAACGGCGTTTTCGATGGCGAGCGAGCGCGACGACCCGTGGCTGATGATGCAGACTCCCCGGACCCCGAGGAGCATGGCCCCTCCATAGGTGTCGGGGTGGAACTGCCGGTACAGCCCGTCGAGCTCGGGGCCCAGCGCCTGTGCCGCTTCTGCAGCCTCGGGACGTTCGCCAAGGCTGGTCAGCAGGGCGGTCATGAGCGCCTTCATCGACCCCTCGAGCGTCTTGAGGGCCACGTTTCCGGTGAACCCGTCGGTCACGACCACGTCGACGGCGTCGGTGAGCAGGTCGCGGCCCTCGACGTTGCCGATGAACGAGGCGTCGGTCCAGATGGCGTCCGCCATGGCCTTGTGTGCTTCCTTGACGAACGGGCTGCCCTTGCCCGGCTCCTCGCCGATCGACAGCAACGCGACCTTCGGCTCGGCGATACCGAGCCGGTCGCGGGAGAAGACGGCTCCCATCTGGCCGAACTGGACCAGCCACGACGGGCTGCATTCCGAGTTGGCACCGGCATCGAGGAGAACGGTCGGCGTGCCGCCCGGCGACGGCAGCAGCGTGGCGATGGCGGGTCGGCTGACCCCCTTGATGCGGCCCATCCGCAGGAGGGCGCTCGCCATGGTGGCCCCGGTGTTGCCGGCACTCACCATCGCCGAGGCGACACCGTCGCGCACGGCTTCGGCGGAACGGACCAGGGACGAGTCCTTCATGGTCCGCACGCTGGAGCCGGGATCGGCATCCATGGCGATGACCTCGGAGGCGGGCAGCACCTCGAGTCCCCCGGTGTCGGTCAGCTCCTCGGGACGACCGACGAGGATGACGGGGATGCCGTGGTCCTCATGGGCACGCAGGGCGCCGGCGACGATCTCATCCGGTGCGAAGTCGCCGCCCATCGCATCGACGGCGACGGGGAGCAGGAGGGTCATGACAACAGAGCCGAACGCCTCAGTCGACGTCGACGGCCTGGCGGCCGGCGTACCAGCCGCAGTTCCCGCACACGCGGTGGGGGCGGCGAACCTCGCCACAGCGGGGGCAGGTGCTGCGCGCCGAAGGGCGCAGGGTCCAGTTGGAGGCCCGGCGGCTACGGCCCTTGGCCTTGGAGGTCTTCTTCTTGGGAACGGCCATCGTGAACTCGCGGAGGTTGAAGCGTTCGGAGGATTTCGTCGGCACCGGATCGGGCGGGAGGCCCGGTCCGGCGACCCGGAGAGGCTAGCGGGCACTCGACCGAACCCGGTCAGGCATCGTCACCCGGGTCGCGCAGGACGTCGAGCGCCGCCCAGCGCTGATCGCGTACCGGTTCGCCGCCGCCCTCCTCGGGCGGGGCGTCCTCGGCCATGGTCGCCGGAAAGCGATCCGGGTCCGGGCCCGCACAGTCCTCGTCGCACAGGGGCGAGAGCGGGAGGGCCAACAGGATGGCATCGCGGGCCACGACCCCGAGGTCGATGCACTCCTCGCCGGCGACCGCCTCGAGCGGATAGGTGTCGCCGGCGCCCTTCTCGTCCGGCCGGTGGGGATCTGCCGGACGGAAGACCTCGCGTACCTCGACCCGGAGATGACCGCGCACGGGCCCGAGGCAGCGCCGGCACTCCCCCGTCCAGGAAACGTCGACCGTGCCGGAGGCCACGATGTCCATGCCGCTGGCCTCGACCTCGAGGTCGATGAGGGCCTCGTCGCCATCGACGCGGACGCCACCGATGCGCAGGCCGTCGAGGACGGCGGGCGTGCGGACCTCTCGTGGCGCGGCGCCGGGCCGGCGAAGCAGGGCGACGGGAACCCGGAGGCCCCCGGTCATGGTCGCGGCAGCTGGGCGGTCACTCGCCCGGCTCGTTGCCATCCTGGTCGAAGAACGACGAACTGGACCTCGGCCGCTGGGCCTCCTCAGCGGCCGCCTGCGCCGCCAGTTCGGCCGCCTCGGCCTGCTGAAGTCGCTCACGGTCGAGCACCGTCTCCTGGAGCTTGCGCCGACCCTGCGCGATGGTGTCGCGGGCATCGGTGAGCGAGGCCTCGAAGGCCCCCAGCTTCTGATCGCAGTAGTCCTCGGTCTCGCGCCGCATTCGTCGTGTCTCCTCCCGGGCCATCTCGACGAGTTGGCGGGCCCGCTGTTCGGCCGTGCGGACGACCTCGGTGCGCACGACCAGCCGCTCGGCCTGTGACCGTGCCATCTCGAGGATCTCGTCGCCCTCGCGCCGCACCTTGGCGAGAAACTCCTCGCGTTCCTTGAGCAGCCATCGTGCCGCCCGGAGGTCGTCCGGGAGGCGGGTGATGGCCTCGTCGAGCATCTCGAGGAGGTCCTCCTTGTTGATCATGGAGGATGCCGAGAGCGGCATCGGCCGAGCCGAGGCGACGGCTTCGCGGGCCTGGCGCATGATGCCCTCGACCTGTGGCGGGTGGTACGGGTCGGGTGTCGTCACGGAAGGCGTGGTGGGTTCTGTGGGCACGGGCGGGATGCCGGCATCGGGAACGTCGGTCACCGGTCGCTGCTCCCCACCTTGGCCGCCAGTCGTCGGGAGACCGGTTCGGGAACCATCTCGGACACGTCGCCGCCCAGTCGGGAGACCTCGCGGATCAGTCGGGATGCCAGGAACGAACGGCGGGAGGCCGTCGGGAGAAATATCGTGTGCATCCCGGAGATGACGAGGTTGGTCTGCGCCATCTGCAGTTCGGCCTCGAAGTCGGAGACGGCTCGCAGGCCCTTGACGATGAAGTCGGCCCCGACCTGCTGCGCCAGCGTGACGACGAGCCCGTCGAACATCATGGTGCTGACGTTGGCGAGGTGGGCGAAGCACTCGTCGATCAGTTCCATGCGCTCTTCGAGGGTGAACAGGCCACCACCCTTCGAGGGGTTCATGAGGGTGCCGACCACGACCTCGTCGAAGAGCCGGGCGGCGGTTTCGATGAGCTCGACGTGTCCGTTGTGGACGGGGTCGAAGGATCCGGGATACAGGACTCGGGTCACGGGGTGGAACTCCCTGGGTCTCCGGCTTCGGGCGACAGTATCGACACCACGGTACCCGCGTACCGTCGCTCCCTTCCGACATGCCAGCCGGGAACCTGCTCGAGCTCCCGGTCCGACTCCACGACGACCAGTGTTGCGTCGAGTCCGGCGAGCAGTGCGGGCCAGTCGTCGAATGCGTACGGCGGGTCGCAGAGGACCAGGTCCCACGGTCCGGCATTGGCCGCCAACCACGTTGGACCGTCTGCCACGACGACCTCTGCCAGGTCGGTGAAGCCGCAGGTCTCGAGGTTGGCCTCGACGATGGCGGCGTGTGTACGGGAGTGTTCGACGAACACCGCACTGGCGGCACCACGCGACAGTGCCTCGATCCCGAGGGCTCCTGTACCGGCGAACAGGTCGAGCACCGTGGCCCCGACGACGGCACCCCGGCTGTGGAGGGCGTTGAACATCGCTTCCCGCACCCGGTCGCCGGTCGGACGGATCCCGTCGTCTGCGGGGACGGCCAGCCGCCGACCACGTGCGGTACCGGCCACGACGCGCATGACCCAAGTATGGGCCGTGGCTCGGCGTTCAGCGCCGGTCATTCGGCAACCCGCCGCAGGTGGCTACCCTCCGGTCCGTGCGAGCACCGGTCAACATCATCTGTGTCGACTGCGGGGGAACCTGTCACCTGCTGGCCCGCCACGACGAGGAGTTCGAGCCCGGCGACCCCGTCGCCTACCGCTGTGCCGACTGCATGGACCGGTGGGACCTCGTCATGCCCGACCACGACGACGAGGCCGGCGCACCCGACTGAGGACCGTCGGCGACGAGGTGCCGGTGTCTCAGGGTCTCGGGTCCCGCCACATGAGGGGGATCGTCGGCCCGTCGGCGATCGCCACCTCGCCCGTGACCCCGAAGCCGTGCCGCTCGTACAGCGGCACGTTCATCGGGTCGCTCGACTCGAGGTAGGCGGGCACGCCTTCGGCGTCGCAGCGGTCGGTCACGGCGGCGATGAGCGTCGATGCCAGGCCACCGCCGCGCCCCTCGGGGCGGGTCCCCACGAACGCCAGGTACCAGTGGGGGGTATGGGGGTGTGCCTCGAGCATCGGTTGGAGCGCCACCAGCTTCGCCAACGCCTGCTCCTCGCCGAGCAGCGCCATCGAGGCGGCGACGACTCCCCCGAAGTCGGGTCCGGGATCGTCAGGTCCGTGTGGCGGCACCCACACGGCGGCCGAGGCGCAACCGTCGACCGTCAGGACCTCGTCGATCCCGATGCCGCCGGCCAGTCGGGCGGCGAAGAACGTGGCGAGCATCGACGGTCGGGTCACCGGATCCTCGTAGAGGAAGGACAGGACCGGGTCGTGGGCGAACGCCACGGCCAGCGTGGCGGCCACGTCAGGAAGATCGGCGGGATCGGCGATTCGGGTGCTCATGACTTGAGGAGATAGTCGACTTCGTCGCCGCCCAGCAACAGGGCCACCTCGTCGGCCAGTGCCGGATGGCCGTCGAGGCCGTCGCCGTCGCCCACCATTTCGATGGCCACCTCGCGGGCAACCTCCACCCATTCGCGGTCGCGGCGCAGCGATGCCAGCCGGAGGTCGTTGCGGCCCTTCTGGCGTTCGCCCATGATCGTGCCCTCTCCACGCAGGTCCAGGTCGACCTCGGCCAACTCGAAGCCGTCGGTGGTGCGCACCAGCGCCTCGAGGCGTTCCTCGGCGTCGGGCGTGGGCGCCCCGCCCACCAGCAGGCAGCGGCTCTCCGCCGATCCCCGGCCCACCCGGCCGCGCAGCTGATGGAGTTGGGCGATGCCGAAGCGGGCGGCGTCGAGGATCACCATGACCGTTGCGTTCGGGACGTCGACGCCCACCTCGATCACCGTCGTCGCCACCAGCACGTCGAGGGCACCCGACCGGAAGAGCCGCATGGTCTCCTCCTTCTCGGCGGGGCCGACCCGCCCGTGGAGCAGGCCGACGCTCAGGTCGGAGAGCACGCCGGTGATCAGCGTGTCGTGGGTCTCCTCGGCCGACCGCACCTCCAGTGCCTCGGACTCGTCGATGAGCGGGCAGACCACGTACGCCTGATGGCCGGACGCCACCTCGTCGCGCACGATCGACCACACCTGATCGTCGTCGTCGACGATCCAGTGGGTCCGGATCGGGGTGCGACCGGGCGGCATCTCGTCGATGACCGAGACGTCGAGGTCGCCGTAGACGGTCATCGCCGCCGTGCGCGGGATCGGTGTCGCCGTCATCACGAGGACATCGGGGATGGCGCCTTCGCCGCCATCTCCCTGTTCCCTCAGGGCGGCGCGCTGTTCGACGCCGAAGCGGTGCTGCTCGTCGATCACGATGACGCCCAGGGAGCGGAAGTCGACCCCCTCCTGGATCAGGGCATGGGTGCCGATCAGGATGTCGACGCCTCCCGTCTCGATGCCCTCGATGATCTGCCGTCGGTCCGCCGCCGTGGTGTACCCGGTCAGCAGTTCGACCCGGAGGGGCCGCTCGCCCATCAGCGTCCCGGAATCGGCGACGACGAGGCCCGCGAGCAGGTCGGCGATCCCGAGGTGGTGCTGCTCCGCCAGCACTGCCGTGGGAACCATCAGCGCCCCCTGGTGTCCGCCCTGGACCGCCACCAGCAGCGCGCTCACGGCCACGACCGTCTTGCCGGAACCGACGTCGCCCTGGAGGAGTCGGTGCATCGGCGATGCCCCGGCCAGGTCCGCGAGGATCTCGCCGATCGTCCGCTGCTGGGCACCGGTCAGTGGGAAGCCGAGCCGCTCGTGGAACGTCCCGAGCAGGTCGCCGTTGGGGCCCTGGCCACCGGTCACGTGGACGATCCCGAGGGCTGAGCGTTCGAGGTGGACCTTGCGGCGCACCAGCTCGAGTTGGATACGCAGCAACTCGTCGAACACCAGGCGTCGACGGGCCTCGGCGACCTCCTGCATGGACTCCGGACGGTGGATGCCCCCGTAGGCCGTTGCCCGGTCGATCAGCCGGTAGCGGTCACGCACGGCGGCGGGCAGCGGGTCGTCGAATCCGCGCTTGAGCATCACGCGCCGCAGCGCTTCGCCGACGAGCCCGTCGAGGTCCCAGCTCTGGAGGCCCGCCGACCCGGACTGCGGGTAGACGGCGACGATCCGACCCGTACGGTCGCCGACCAGGTCGACGATCGGGTTGGTCATCTGGAGCTTGTCGCGGTAGCGGTCCATCTTGCCGAAGACCACCGCCTCGGTGCCCTCGGTGAGTTGGCGCTCCCGCCACGGCTGGTTGAAGAAGGTGAGGGTGAGCGAGCCGGTGCCGTCGGTGACCCGGACCTCGACCAGCGACCGGCCGTTGCGGGTCCGACGTGCCGACACCCTGGCGACACGCACCAGGACCATGCCCTCCTCGCCGACTCCGAGCGCCTCGATGGTGGCCTCGCGGGTGCGGTCGAGGTATCGGCGCGGGTAGTACGAGATCAGGTCGAGGATCGTCCGGACATCGACCTTCGCCAGCGCCGCCGCCCTCTTGTCGCCCACTCCCTGGAGGTCGGTCACCGGCCGGTCGGCCAACTCCCGGAGCGTCACGCCCCCCGGGCTGGTTTCGCTGGGCACCCCCTACTCGATGCCCACGAAATAGGGATACAGGGGCTGGCCGCCCTGGTGGACCTCGACCTCGACGTGGGGGTGCGACTCCTCGACGTGGGCCACAACCAGGGCCGTGGTGACCTCGTCGGCTCCGTCGCCGGCGATGAGCGTGACGAGTTCGTGGTCGTCGTCGAGCAGGTCGTCGATCAGCCGGGTCGCAGCCTCGAGCAGTGAGTCGGCGATGACACGCACCTTGCCGCCGGCCAGGCCGAGGTGGTCGCCCGTGGCGATGTCGCCGGC